>DUJJ01000125.1 GCA_013329865.1 Candidatus Poseidoniaceae archaeon | reverse complement strand
CCTGAATCGTGGGGGTTGCCTGACCACGTTTCTCCATCATCATCACTCCAGCAAATCCAAGAGGTTTCGAGACCTTGCATTTGTACATTGAATACGCGGTCGGTAACTGGGTCGACCCAACCATACGGATCGCTGGTGGTAAATGAGCAAGCAGGCCCCTGGACTTCTTCCCATGTCGCTCCATAATCGCATGAACGCATCACTTTCTCCATCGCGATGAAGAATATACAGCCAGTTGATGTCATACCAATGCTTGGTTCTTTTCCAGTCTCACCGACATCGCTAAATTGAAATGTCATATCGATTAATGGAACATCTATTGATGCACCAGTTTTATCGGTAACAAAGGTGCGAGGTTGTGTATCCTCTTCTTCAACTACCTCTTCAATTACAATCTCATCACCGAAGCATCCTGATAGTGACATTGTCACCATCAAGGCAACCAAAAGCAGCGCCTTAGTCCTCACGGGATAACCCTAGGCGCCCATCTTCAATAGTATTACTATTCGATACATGGAGTGCATATGTCCGTGGGCAGGTGCTGTGTCACTGAACTGATCAGAAGAACAGTCCGTTGATTCCAAACACTGCTCCTACTACCAGACCGAATACTGGCAGTGCCTTAGACATCATGTGTGGGTCTTGAGCTGGCTCGCCTAGGATGGTCATACCATCCTCCATACCTTCATCACGTAATCTGAAGTATGCAAGAGTAGTTAGCAGCATGACAACAGGTCCAACGATTAGGTCCATCTTTTGGAAATCGCTTCCAGTTCTTGCATCACCGATAACCAAGCCAACATAGGTTGAAGCAACTATGGCAATAAAACAAAACATCGATGGGTGGATTACCGCCCATTTCCCTTTAGCACCCTCTGTAAGAGTTAGACCCGCCCATAGTGTGTAGATTAGGATTAGACTACCAGTGACGGCGACTGTGGCATCAGACGGTGTGCCCATGCCATTTGGATCACCTGGGACTATGGCATCAAAATTATCGCTGATAACACTATCTGGCGTGAAAATCATTCTCATAGCGTAGAAAAGGCCGGTCAAAACCAGTATACCTAGAGAGACTAATGCTAGCTTATCCTTTACCTTGATTCCAGGCTTGTAATCGCTCAAACCCTCGTTGACACCTTCATCACGCAGTAAGAAATACGCCACGGTGTAAAGGATGGTTGTGAATAATGTTGCATACTTAGGTGTCTCGCTTGCATCAGTAAAGTCCCCGTGAAGCCAGATTGATGCAGTCAGAGCACTGAACCCAATAATTACTGGAATCATCATCCGCCACATGCCTTTTGCACCCTCATTCAATAACAGCAATACAGCAATGAACATGCCAAACATCAGGGTGCCATTAAATGCCGTTTCAGGAGCACCTCTACCCCAAGCCTGGGTTCCTTCCGCAGCATCATTAGATAATACGGTAAAGCAACCATCACCGCCGATTACGTAACAATCAGCAAAGAGCATGAAATTCAGAGAGTAAATCAGGCTTACTAGGGCACATATACCTAGACAAACCTTCGCCGGCATTGAGTTTATTTGCTTAAACATCAAATTTAGGGATGCGCAAGCGTATATAATTGATGCCTGTTATCAGTGGCGTTAGGTAACGATTTGACGACGGTTGGCAATATTTGGGAGATTGGATAGGAATTATATCAAGCATCAGATACCCTGCCTTCAGTGAAGATTAACCGAGATAGTAAAGTTGTGGTGTTGACAGGCGCAGGTATCAGTGCTGAATCAGGCATCAAAACCTTTCGCGATGCCGATGGATTGTGGGAAAACCACGCAATCGAGGAGGTTGCTACACCGTATGCTTGGCAAGCAAATCCCCAACTAGTGTGGCAGTTCTATCAAGCGCGACGCAGACAATTACTAGAGGTTGAGCCGAATATGGCCCACGAAGCACTAGTTAAGTTAGAGGAGTTCTTAGGCGATAACTTTCTACTTATCACTCAGAATGTCGATGATTTGCACGGCCGGGCTGGATCGAAAAATCTCATCCACATGCATGGTGAGTTGAGAGTTCTGCGCTGTGAATCATGCAATGAAGTGTTTGATTATATGGAATCAGAACATCTTGGTGAAGATTATGTTGCATGCGAGAGTTGCGCAAGCGAGCGATTGCGGCCACACATCGTATGGTTTCATGAAATGCCTCTTAAGATGCCGGAAATTTATGCTGCGGTTGAAGACTGTGATATATTCATTACCATCGGGACAAGTGGACATGTTTATCCGGCGGCCGGATTGATTGATATTGCTAAACAGACCGGTGCATTCTGCATCGGAGTAAATTTGGACCATCCATTGAACCTAGCACAGCATGATGATTTCTTACTAGGTAAAGCAGGCGAGATACTACCAAAACTAGTTGCAGAAATGATTGACTGAATCTGCTGCCCGTGAGAACGAGCGATTAATATTCAAACATCAATCGGTAATGTCATGGCGCGCAGCACCTGCTTTGTGTTGGTGACATTACTAGTCTGCTCCAGTTTGTCTGGATGTCTCTTTAGTGGTGATGATGCTGGTGACATCGAGTTAATTATCACTTATGATAACGCCATTGGAACCATCGTTGAGACATATTCTGAAGGGGAATTTGTCAGTCTAACTCCGGTAACTGTGAATATTGATTTCTCAGAGACGACCTCGACACATCCGCTGCAAACCTTCGGCATCGAGAGCGACTACGACAGTGAGCCGATTACTGTCGATGCAACTACGGAATCGACCATATCTGTGACTTTCAATAGTCACGGAATGTATCAACTAAGCGCCTATGCAGAGGACTCGCTGGGCAATAAAATCAACCAATCGGTTACCGTCAGAATCGACCTACGTATCGATTGGACAGAGACAGATACCAATGCGCCACAGTCCTTGCCATTCAATCCAGAACCTGACAATCAGGGTCAACATCCCAAGATGATAGAGATAATCTCTAACGTTGAGAATCCCTCACTAGTCAATAATATTGGAGACAGTGGACAGTCAGTTCAATTAACCTGGCAACTAGTTGACGAACTAGATGATATTTGCCAAACGAGGAATGGTCAAATTAATGATGGCGATGTCATGATGTGGCAAACTTTGTATTTCAATACCTACATGTTGCACGAGTTAAGAATCGAAATGGATGAAGGTCAAGATTCGGTCAATGTGAACCAATCCGTAGCAATTCTCTACGATAACTGACATAAAATTTTCAGCTTGTGTTCTGGTTGGCCGTAGTTAGCAATCTGACCAAACTCTTGGAAATGACCACGATTATGAACAACACTGCAGATACTAGAGCAATCATCGAGCCAGTGCCAGTTCCTAACTCTGCAGAATAATACAAACCGAGTAAAATCGTCAATACTCCATATATCTGCGACAAAACCACTGCTGAGAAGAAACTACGACTGGTAATCTGAGCCATCGCCGC
>DUJJ01000010.1 GCA_013329865.1 Candidatus Poseidoniaceae archaeon | reverse complement strand
GCATTGGTAGGGTAATTTTGATTGTTAAGTAAGACGCCATCAACTGAAATCCTAGAAGGTTCAAGTTCGCCAAATAAGTAACATGCTGTATCTATGCCATGAATCGCCATCGCTTCGAATATGTTGGGGTTATCGGGTGGTGGACGTGTGGTCAGACGATTGAATTCTATCCGCTGCAATTCACCGATATCCCCTTGAGCAATTGCTGCATTCGCTTGCTTGACTGCCTCATGAAATCGTAAAATGTGGCCAACTAACAATCGGCCACCAACTTCCTGAACCTTAGCGATGATACTAGATGCCTCTGCTGCGGAAATTCCGATTGGTTTCTCAATGAACAAGGTGTCACAGTAATCTAACAACGCGATTGCTAAATCGCAATGAGTGCCGACTGGAGTAACAATTGCTACAATATCTAGGTCATTGTGCAGAACCATATCCTGCCAATTGGTATGAAAGGTGTCAGCGAAATCTTTGACATCGACTGATTTGGTTGCCTTAATATCACAGGTATGAATACTGGAAATCTGTCCAGTCTTCTTGAGCTCAGCCAAGGTCTTGAGATGATTCATGCCCCAGCGACCGCAGCCAACCAAACCAACTTTGAGAGCCATGTCGACCTTACCGATATTCTGTCGGCTTGAGAGCCTTGCCCTGTTCGTCGACATCAGCAAAAACAAAATCAACTGGGGTTTCAATGTGTGCATAGTCGCCTAGATTCTGACGATTGAAGCCTTGGCTTTCGTATACCTCTGGGGAAAATGAGTACCCTTCGATGCCAATGTATTCGGCCCGAGATACTCTAGTTGTGATTCTGTGATACCCGTGATGCCACAATGCCAGAGCAGTTATGGCGTCCTGACTGGTAGCAATTCTAAACGGAATTTTAGGGAATGGTGGCATTACGCACTTATCTGGAACTAAACAGTTGGCTTTGGTTACTCGTGGTTTGTTAATCCATTTGCGCATAAATAACCAGCGAATACGACGGTGCGCCCTATTTGTATAGGTGGATTTAGTGAGGAATCTTTGCTCGTACGCGTAGATGATGTGTTTGACCTCATCCCAAACCTGTTTAGTAATTACATAAGCCCAAAAATGGCGATTGGTCGCAATCAGTTGGTTCTCCTGCTCGTTCTGAATATCTACTGATGCTGGGTTAATGTTGTAGGCTGTTATTGTACCGATATCATCATACTCACTGGCCCAGTCAGAAATCTTGAACACGGTCTCAACGTAATTCTCTCCAAGCACTAAATCGTCTTCTAGCAAGAGAATTCTATCGTAGCCCAATTCGTCAAACAGTCTCCTGCGCGCATCGATTAGGTGCCTGCCAATCCCCCAGTTATTCGCTCGGCATACAATCGTTGCCTCGGGGAATTTAGAGTTAGCAATTAACTCCTTGATCTCTGCTTGTTTAGCATCTGGACCGCCATCAACATAAACGTGTAAATCGTGTTCATACGCAGCATGATTTTTCTCTAAGCTTGCAAGAACCTTGGCAAAGTAATCGATTCTATTGAATCCTAACAACAGAATTGCTGATTTCAAGTGCAATCCCCTCTATCAATCTCCGGCGGCGGCGAATTATTCTTCTTCTATAGTTGCTTCATATTCAGATTCTAACTGCTGGATTATCTTGTCATTTAATCCGAGAGTTGTTGCAACTGTATCGAGCAACTTTCTTTCCTCTGCAGTGATGATCCCATCTTCCATTGCCGTCGAATAAGCGTCTATGTAGGCGATTTCTTCAGGTGTGTGTGTTGAAGGAATAAAGCGATTGGATGCTTTGTCTATAATCAGCAAAATTGGTCGCCTTACTATGAGCAAGGATACACCAATAAACACGCCCCCCGCTGCGCCATAACCGATTATACTCTCCATTAATTCGCTTCCAACAATGAATGAAATAACACCCAAACCAGTGAACACAGCTGTGGTAAATGTCTTACGCAAATTATTATCGATGCCAAATACAGTATCTTTCAAAGTTGCATGAACGAACATAATTGCTTCAAAGGCTATTGCTGCCGGGGTTATAGTAAGAGAAAATACCCACGCAAAGAACAATATTCGTTCCTTGAAATCAGGGTCGCCGTATCGCCAAAGAGTTTCATCAATAAACGTCACTTGGCTTCCGTTTACTACAGAAATTAAGATTAACAATGCAAACCAAAACAACAGTAATACTACCTTTCCTAGAAATCCGATATATAGTGATCTTGAGGTTAGGCTTTTACTAAAGTCGGGGTTATCCCCCTCCTTGTAAGATTTTATCGAAGAACGTATGAACAATAAGGCAATTAATGAAACGATGGGCGAGCCTAAAGCAATTGCCCACAAACCTGGTGGCTGTGTTGTTACCGTCACTTCATAGTTTGCAGGACAAGCACCAGTATCCTTGAAATCCTGTTCAATACCCATTCGCCATTCTTCATCCTCGCCAAACCAACGGTCTGTTATCGGTTCTTCGCCCTCTTCACAAACGACCCATGTGCCATCTGAGACATAAAATTCTGGCACTGTTCGAATGAGTAACCAGATTGTTATTCCCAATACCGGGGCAATATACCATGCATGCCTCTTAAATGAAGGCCGATGCATAAAACTGAGGCTATTTAATCGGTAGTAAATCGGTATACACAGATACATAATTACGGCTGTAATATGGGCCGTGAAGAATACATCAATTGTCCAGTGCCAAATAATGTCTTGTAGCCATTCAAACCTTCTAATATATGGTGAGACTTGTGAAATAATGAATGATGCTTTTATCCCTTCGCACACCAATAATACCGACATAAATTTATTTTCAAACCCTTTTGATTTAGCACGCCAAATCAAAGCTGATAATGCAATACAATAAAGTAATATTAGTAATGAGCTGATAGAAATTATCATCCTAAAACCAAACAGATTGTTGGCGCTGAAAGCACCGATGTAGTACTCCCTGACGGTTAGCATAGTGACTGTTAGAATGTTGCATTTAATTGCCTTTTGGGCTACTAACCGTATGCAAATTTACTATTTTACCCAATTATGCTTATTTCGACATGTGCATAACAATTTTCACCCAGTTTTGGTTTTTTTTGCAGGGCAGCAATGTTGATACCCTAGCCTTCAAACCGCTACTCGGGTAACAGCTTGGCCATCACCACTGAAATTGAGCGGCGCTTCCTCGTTGATGGAAGAGGCGATAAGCCGTGGAGAAATACTGTCGATATAAGGCACATTACCCAGTATTATCTTGATTCTAATGATATTGAATTTTACGAATCGGTAATCAATTATCGAGGGGTTTCTTTGGTCTCTATCGCTACAGAGGAGTTCCAAATTCTAACCAAAACCGATCACTGGGTAAGTAGAATTAGAGTACAGAATGATTCTGTAATATTTACTTTGAAAGGCAAGCAGCATGGTGTCGCAACAACAGAATTAGAATGGGTTCTGTCGGGTTTGCCAGATATCACTGGACTTGAGGAACATCCGTGTGTTGAAAAAATCAGATATTGTATCAACGCTGGCAATGGTTTGGTTTGGGAAGTCGATGAATTTGAAGGCGTTCTTGCCGGACTAATTCTTGCTGAAATCGAATTAGAAAGCATCAGTCAAGATTTCGACATTCCACAATGGATTGGTATCGAATTAACCGGTTTGAAAAATTGGTCAAATGCCAGTTTAGCGACAACACTACTCAATGCTGAAGAACTGAAAAAGACATTACAGCAGCAATAATTCGCTCAATCTCATCATCTTTGAGTTCATGCATAACGGGGATTGCCACTAGGCTGCTTGACAGAGTTGCTGTAACTGGTAGAACTTGTCCATGTTGAGGGTGTTTAGCAAAGACATTTTGTTGATGGCATGGTGTAACATAATATCGTCTTGCATCGATACCGTGCTGGTCTAGGTGGGCAACTAATTCATCGGGATTTTCGGTTGCCAAGCAGTATTGATGCCATGCATGTTTAGCCCCTGGTCGAACCTTTGGCGTGTCAAGGAGAGGGTGATCAGCAAATGCTTGATGGTAAATCTCGGCTATCTCTCTTCGTCGCCCTACCCATGAGTCAAGGTGTGATAGTTGAACAGTACCGATAGCGGCAGAGACTTCCGACATTCTTAGATTGCTGCCCAATTGCATAGATTCCAAACTTGGCGAACGCCCATGATTTACGACCAAAGATACTGCGTCTGTTAACTCGTCCACTGTGGTAGTAAGCATACCACCTTCGCCGCCGACGGCCATGTTTTTTGATGGGAAGAACGAGAAGCAACCAAGGTCGCCCATTGAACCTGCAAC
>DUJJ01000104.1 GCA_013329865.1 Candidatus Poseidoniaceae archaeon | reverse complement strand
CCCGCACCTAAATCGATAATTGCGGTCCCTTCTCCAGATTTAGAATAATGGTAATTGAGCGTGACCCCTGCCCCGATAGAAACATGCGCTTTAGCATTGTTTGACTGTGACATGTCGATTAATCTCGCCAATATTTCTTCCGTTACCTGATGTTCGTTTATGACATTGGTTATCTGTTCCATTCGACGTTGCAATTCTTCCAAATGTTGGCGATGGCTTTCCACCATTCTGGCCTTGTTTTGGAGTTCGCTGCGGTCGACCATATCATTCAATTCCTTTTCGAAGGAGGATATGAAAAAGTCATCGGTTATTCTTCTTCGCTGGTTGGCGCAATAGTTCCTCCCGCCAACTCAATTTGTTCTCTGAAGGTATGGAGGATTCTTGGCTCTGTTGAGGTCCTTGGATCTATCTCGGTTATTGAATCAATGCTAATGGCTCGGCGTTTCGCCTTGTGCCTTGAGCCCAAAATTGAATATGCCATGTGCTCGGCTGCATCTTTTGATTCAGCTGGTAGGTCAAGACTGAACTTGTTTCTCACACTACCGAATGGTGCTATTCCGGATACTCGATATGCCTTCATCGAGTCGGCGACTTGCATGGCTGGTTTAAACTTCCCGTCGCGTAATAATCAACCTAATCTTGCGTGAGATTGACTAATATTGAGCACTTGAGGGTGTTCATGCGGGGCATGTTTCTAGTGATTTTACTACTAGTGATGCCCATCAGTAACGCAGTACAAATGCCACCCTCTGAATTTGACAACTCATACGATGATCGGTGGTTTGAAGCGGTGATAACCCTAGACTCAGGCCAGTGGAATTCATCGTTGTGGGATGATATTGTTGATTCTGGGGGGTTCCCACTCAGACTACTAAACGAGGCAGAGTTGCTGACTTGGTGGAATTCCGATTTAGAACTTGATGATAGTCTTGCAATTCGCGTCGGCGGTGAGGCAGATTGGCGATACACCCTCGATTTAATTGATTATCAACCGACAGCGATTAAGATTCTTTTCGAGCCCCGATTGCCAAGTTTCGCTTTTGAACAGATAATTCGTGATATGGCACTCATTGGTGCAGTTACGGACGATTTGATGGGCTTGGATTATTCGGTAATGCCGCATAAAATTACCGTCCCTGTCACATCTAAAGCCGATATTGCGGCGATTATTGCCGTCCCCGGTGTACTATGGGTAGAACCTATTTTGCCGACTGAAAGCCGTAACTTGGTTGCTTCGGCATATATGAGTGATGGATATGCTAGCACTCAACCGCATTGGGATTACGGTCTCAACGGTGAAGGAATCGTCTTGGGTGTTGCAGACAGTGGTATCGATGCAGACCATTCCTGCTTCAGGGAAACTGTAGACTCTGTTGGTAATTTCGGTGTCGAGCATCGTAAAATTGTCGTGTTGAATAATAGTATCGACGATGGCGATAGCCCTGGCGAGCCTGATTACCGACACGGAACTCATGTCGCGGGTTCGCTAGTTTGCCATGATGTGTATAGTTCGATGATTGGCGAACGCCCTCAAAATGCATCAACTATGGCATACAAGGCTAAACTGGTTTTCCAAGACATTGTTTCAGAGGATGGGTGGGTGCCTCCAGATAATGTCACAGAACTATTGTTGGAAAACGCAATCAGCGGTGGGATTATTCATTCCAATTCGTGGGGCGATGATACCACTGCATATACTGATAGGACGGCAGATTTTGACTTGTGGGCCATAGAAGTGCCTTGGTCGTTATCTTTTATTGCGCCGGGTAACACAGGCGGACAATTATTAGAGCCAGCTAACGGTAGAAATGTAGTCGCCATTGGGGCAACAGACAAGGGGGTTCATCCTGAGTTGTGGTCATCATCCTCTGTTGGTCCAACCGAACTTGGAACGTACGGTATTTTTGCAGTGGCTCCAGGAGTTTCAATAAATTCTGCGAAGGCAGACGGATTTGCTAATTCGATGAATAATGCTATGAGAGTTTCAAGTGGCACAAGTATGGCAACACCATTGGCTGCATCATTTACCGGAATTATCCAACAAATGATAGAGCAGGGTTGGATATTGGGGGCTAATGAGGTGGTTAGTCCTGTCAACCTATCCGATCTTGCCCCGACTTGGTCGAATGTTACAAACAAATCCGTTGAACTAGGCGAAGGTTTTACCCCATCTGGGCCACTCCTACGGTCTTTATTAGCAATAGCAACGCAGAATTTGATAAATGATGGGGAGCCTTATGCGAGAAATAACCAGTCAGGATGGGGTGTATTATCTCTTGCAGAGTTAATTGACTTCGATAGACTAGCTGCATTAGGTGAAAATAATTCGATACCTGTAACGCCTAATGTCTGGATACATGATAGTTACCGCGCATCATTCGATATTGATGAATGGTTAACTGAGCGGTTAGCAATTGGGGGGCTAGGCGAACTTGTTGAGAACCCGTGGAATGGTGCTGGGGCTGTCGGCCCATTTTTGCAGACCGGTGATACCTGGACAAAGCGGTTAGTGCCTAACCAACAAGAAGATTTTGAGGTGGTCATGTCGTTCCCTGCAAAACCTGAACCCTTTTTGGTCGATAATCTCGAGCTGACTGTCAGGCTATCAAATGGGAAATTTGCTGTTGGAGAGGTTTACAATTACTCGGGGTATTCGAGCATTTTCCCTGCTGAAAATTTCACTGATTTAACAATAGAGAAATTAAATGAAACAAGTCTCGGAGTAAAGATTCCAATTACTGAGTTGGGCAATGTCGACTGGTTAGACATCGACATTACTGCAAATTACGTCGCTCCGGGAAATAGCCACGGAACTGTCGGAGTAGACGGTGATCGGGTGGGTTTTGCTTTAGCGGCAAAGGGAGTGATACGTGATTCAACCAACTGGGAAGACTCTGACGGTGATGGCCTGGCAAATGCCGTAGATTTGTGCCCTAACCAGAATTCACAACCTTATGATAGCGATGATGATGGGTGTCCTGATGATATTGATAGTGATGGCATCATCGATGAATTCGACCTGTGCCCCGATATTAACGCTAGCGG
>DUJJ01000188.1:5875-16360 GCA_013329865.1 Candidatus Poseidoniaceae archaeon | reverse complement strand
TTGGAAACGCTTGGATAGCCTAATGCATATTTCTGGCAAAGTTTAGCCATCAGGTCGCATATTCCATGTTTACCTTTGGAGCGTTTTCTCAATTCAGCATCTAGACAAAAAATCCCCAATTCTGCCTCGAGGTAATACGAAATTTGGGTTTCCCTAGAGAAGGCGTGGCTTCTATAGAGGTGTATCCATGCGTCATGGCTTGATTCCGCTAAGGATTCATGTTCGGAACCGTTCCGGGTTAAGTGTCTGGATAATTTTCGCTCCATGTCTTTCCGCCAATCATCCTCTGACCACGCACCAGACCTAACACAGAGCATGTCACCTAACCAAGATGTGCAACCTTCGAACCACCACAATAACTCAGTATGCACTTCTTGTTGCAAATCATAGTGAATAAAATTACTCGGTCTCAAGCGTTTTACGTTCCACTGGTGCAAATATTCATGACTAAACAGACTGATTAAATCCCGATATTCGTCATGATGTCCATCGATTAAGCAAACCCGTGGCAGCATTGAGGTTTGTGAGTTGAGGTGCTCAAGGCCTCCTCGAGATTTCTCAGTAAGGTGAATGATTGTGATGTATTCAGCCCATTGTGGGATGCCAAATAATGCATGGTGCTCGGAAATTATTTTTTTCATATCACCGATAAATCGCTCTACCATATGCTCATCAGTTGAATATCCTCCACTATCCCATAACTTGAGAATGTGATCTCTACCATCGACATTGAAACTGATGTTGGGATTGGGGTTGACCTCGATAATGCCATCCAGTAGTTGATCTCTGTCAGGAGCGGTAAAATTGTATTTATCTGCTTGGTTATCGATAAATGAGTTTACTTTCGGCTGATGACCTGCTAGTTTTAATTGGGTTGCCGGAGTCCAGCCTTGTGGGCAAAAGAGCGTAATATGATGTTCTTTATTGATTCTAGATTGTTCTATACCATTGGTCGGTAGTAAGAACGTGAATGGTGGCATCATGTGTAGGTGGCTACTATCAATGTGAGTAGATCTAACTGATAATTCGATACCAAGAATTCGATAACTAACTATGACTTCAGCCTCGGAATCTGCCAGTTTTATTTCAACAGTGTCCACCGCCTTCCGTTTGAAAGAAACTTCTTTACCACCCTGCCGACAATCTAAGCCCGTCAAGTATTGCATAGGTTCTCTGATAAAATACGAACCTGGAACCCATCGAGGAAACTTAAGGGTTAATTTTTTTGCAGTAAACGGGGGAGAAATAGTAACCCTGACATGTAAGTAGCGAGATGCACAATCGGTCGCATCAATGCTGAACAGCACTCCGGAGTTATCGCTCATGTCTTCACCTAATCTTCGGCGGTTGAAAGGTTATGCGCTGTTATTCGGATTAATTCACTGGTAGAAGTTTCTGATATTTTCTGTGCCATGATTCTGATATTTTCCTCATCGCAACGGGCGAATAGTCGCTCGATGAAACGCGACCTCTCTATTTCGTTTACATCATCATCAGCAATTATTTGCCATCGCAAATTATCTTCTATTTTACCTCGTTTTCCCTGTAACCAGCGACCGACGATGACATACTGACGGTTCTCAATGAGGGCTTTTATTGGCTCATCATGAATTGTGCGGCATTTTTGCTGCAATAAATCTACTAATATTTTTGTGTCTTGGTTACTTATTCCATCAATACACTGAATCAGTTTTTGTGGGCTGCTTTCAACGAGATACGGTATTAGCAGTCCTAATTTAATGCCACGTTGCAACATCTTTTCTAGTGCTAGTTCACTTACAACATGTTTCAAATCGGATAAAGCGCTCAAACAATATTCAACAACCTTGACTGACTCATCATCGAGGAATTGTTCGAGTGTTTGGTGATTGCAATATTTGCTCCCCAAAGCAATAATCCTCAATCGTGAGTCATGATTTTGCAAGAGTTCTTCAAAAAATATTTGCTCATTGTCCGCTTTTAGTAGAAATTCAGCAGACTTGGTTTGGCATATCAAGTCATCCTTGGTGAATAACAATTTGACTACCTCAGTTTCATTGGCATGAAATTTCTCCAGCAGATTCGCTGCAGCTCGATTATAATCAAGATTTTTGTGAGTAATGAGCGGTTCTAGGCAGTCCACTGATTTTCGCATCGACCACATACGAAAAGCATCTAGTGCCTTTGAGCGGTACCAAGGATCCTTGTCACTTAGCAGGGGTATAAAGGCAGACAAATTATTTTCATCGTCCATCTCAAATAGTTCTCTCACCGCTCGACGCCTTTTTCTATCATCTCTACTCTTTAGGTTACTGAGCGCCGCAGTGAACCGAGTGGACAATTCACTCACCAAAAAGTATCTTCTTCATCATTAAACTGATTCCAGTTGTTAAACTCAAAATTAGATATCATCGGATGCAACATGACTTGTATAATTGGCCACAATCGTAAAAATGACGGTGAATAATGCCACAGCAATTTTACCATTGGGTGTTCAGAAATTGGTATACCACCTTCGCCAATTGGGGGGGTATCATCGGGTAAGCTGTTCAATTTAGCGACTAAGTCTTGTAGACTGTTCAATTCGTCTTGATTTATTATTTCTAACTCTTCACAGGTTTCAATTGATAACTCAATTAGGTCTGCAAGTTCGGTTGGATGGAGGTGGTGATCACTGCCGGAATCAACATCTATTGGCCCAAAACAGACATTACCTAAGTCGGTCTCTAAGGTTAAATCATCTTGATATTCAATTTTCATCAGTTTTTGCGAGTCGATACTACCTATCGGTGCAACAACGAATCCGCCATCGATGATACGCGACTTGACCCATTCAGGTATAACATCTATTTGACCCGTCATAATCACTCTGTTAAATTCACCCGGGAATGCAATCGGTGCGATATCTAGGTCGTCAAGCAGCCTTATTTCGACGGTTGGCCAATGTGAAAGTCTATCTTTTGCATAATTTACCACTTCTTTCGAGGGGTCTAGAACATTTACCCGACCATTCTCTCCAACTATAGTCGCTATCAGAGCGGCCAGATAACCGCCTTTACAGCCAATTACGATTACTTCTTGTTCGCTAGATAGTTCCATGTGATGCAATAATGTTATGATCATGTGTGGTGCTGAAATTGTCTTGATGTTGCCAGAGTTTGTTTCTATATATGGAACTGGCCTATCGGCAAAAAATGGTGCAACATCGTAGTCGGTAAAGTCTTCTAAATTGACTTTCAGCATGGCTTTTCTGACCTGTTGAGGAACCAAGACGCCCTCCTTTGACAGGCGTTTCAATAAGTCCGCTGTCCGGGTCATATAGAATCTATTCCTTCGTATCTTGTAAATGATGCCATCAAATGGATGAAGTTTTGAATTTTTCTTCAATTACTTCATCAATGAAACTGATATTTTCTTCATGTTCTTTGACGGCCATTTGTATCAATTCATCGTCAGTTATCTCGTCAAATTCTTCATGCTTTACTTCGGTAAGTTGTAATTTTATTGACTCCTTAATTCCGTTTAAAATCTGCAGCATATTTTCGACCTGATTCATGTCATCATCCTCTATTTCTAAGGTGATAGTCTCAATTAGAGACTTAACGAGTTTAGGATCTGTGTATGACTCATCATAAGACGAGAACATATCATCCATTAATATTGATTCAATTCTTGCCAAATGTTCAGAAATTGTGGCTCTTGCAAGACCAATCTCACTTGCAATATCTGAAATTCTGGTCCTCTTTGGGATGTCGAAAAACCCACGATCATAGGCAAATTTGGCTAACTTCAGTTGTTTTGTGGACAATGCAGAGTGATTCAGAGTTGAATTGAAGTCTAAGCTTCTAGCGCTTATTCTGTCTGGTTGTGAAATCAACCTAGCCAGCGTTGAGACTATTCTTAATTTCATCGGCGGGCCTTGTATTATGTAAGTGAGGCCTTCTCCATCTAACCTGCTACCAGCAACAGAACTAGTGCCATTTGTTCGGGCATTCAGGTTGGACACAGAATGATTAATTCTTACTAAAATCAGGAAACTGTCGTTATTATCTTTAGGTTCTAATATTATATCTAGAAGTTCGATAAATCGTAGGCCCCTCAAATCTTCTGGGGATTTCCCTTCGCAAAAGTTGACTTTGAGGATTACCCTGATGTCTTTTGGCACTCTCTTTACATAGGAAATAAATTCGGCTTGTTTGAAAATATCCGCCAACTCTCCGATATCGAGTTGTCTGATTCGAGATCTTTTCCAAAACAGGCTGACCTCTCGCATGATATAGCCTAACAACCGCATTTGATAATATCTATTACTGTATGCTGTTTCAATTTCTCATTTCGAGCCAAGCAAGGAATGATACAATAGGCAGTAATATCAACAAAATCCGATTTAATTTGTTCTGATAATCGTTATATTCGCTCGATTTAATTGGGTTAACTTCGATAGATTTCGCTTTGCGTGTGCGACGTAGAACACCGACACGGTCCTCGACACGAGCCAAGACGCGATTCCTAAGCTTGGGTGATGAACTCTTATGATTTCCTCTGCCAACAACAAATTTCACCGTGGTCCGCTCGGCAATTTCGAGGGCGGCGTCAACAACTCCCTCAATATTATCGAGGTTGTGCATATCTATTCGAAGATTTACCCCGTCGCTGGAAACATGGCTCAACACCCGCCATTTACCTTGACCTTCGTTGAACTTAGATAATCTCTCCCTAGCCTCTATTAATGGCTCTTTGGTTAGAATGACTGGCTTTTTCCTGCGCGCCAGAAATGGACCGAGGATTAGAGAAAAGAGGAATGGTGGTATACACATCAAGGACACAGTTCTTTGAATATTCTCAGCGTCGGTTAATACTGAAATGGTTGCTAATGAGAATCCTAAGTATAGACCAATCAAGCCTCCTGCTTGAAAGCCCATGCCGAGTCCAACCGGCTCACCGACATTATCCTCCATGTTCATAGGAATAGCATGTTATTCATGAACACTTTGACATTAAATTTTTTTAGTTCATAATTTAACACAACCGTGTGAACAAGAATGGCCTTCCGTCTCGGGCGCGAGAAAAGAAGGTAGGAAATTGGGTCTTCTACATTTCATCATTTTTTTTTGTGTCATTCTTTATTGCTCCCATTGCGCTAGCACCCGGTGAAATACCAGAATTAAACAATGGTCGCGCTAATGCATTTGACTTCGCAACCGATGATGGTTTATGGTCATCGGGGAATCTCGATACTAACACGACTTTTGCTTGGACAGAATTGGACCCATATACCGGTTTTATCTATGCTTTTGGAGATTTGAACTGTCACAATAAACCGGAACGATCAATCATAATCAATGACAATCAAATGCCGGTCTGTACGAGAGATGTGGGGATATTCTTCGGCCTAGCTGTTGGCGGATTCTGGTTTTCACGCAAAGGCTACAACAGGTGGACTGTAAAAGATACTTGCCTTTCACTATTGCCTGATGCGTGGCTGCTCAATACGTATCAGAATAATCGTCGTACGATGCTTTGGCTTGGTTGTGGGTTAATTCTCTGCTTGCCATTAATTGTTGACGGATTTACTCAACTGTTGACGTCATATGAATCTAACAATATCACGCGGCCAATAACCGGTGCAGGGTTTGGCGTTGGTCTTGGTGTTTTGATTAGCGCATCATATTCAGCAAGGTCAAAGTTTTTCAAATCTGCTGCTCAGGTAAATCTACCCGGTGGCATGAAATTCCGCTTGGTTGAAGAGGAGTAACTAAGGCGGCGGCATTTTCCACCAAATCATCAATTCAGCCTCGTTCTTTGGAACTGGGCAATCATCATGGCCGCTGGTTAGAATCGACAAACGAGCAAAGACATCATTCAAGGATTTTTTCAGTTGGTATCCAGGGATTTTGGGGTTGGATAAAATATCTTCCAGAGCGTGTTCCCAGTCCCCTTGCGGATTAGCCCGCCGCCATGAAGAAATAGAACCCCTAAGCGGCCACAGCGCCAGAGATAGTCGACCAAATCCCAACCTATCTTGTTTTAATTTGAATACTTTGGCATCAGAGAATGGTATATGGTTAAATTGTTTGTTAATCCATTTCTCCTCTTCCAGCCATTTGACTAATCTCTGAGTATGACGTTTGGTAATCATTCTGTGGGGCCCAAGTAGTTTGTGTAACTTGGGTACTTCTGTTGAACCGCCAATAAGTGAAAGAGTTCCTAGAATAGACCATGAAGAGAATGAGAATGGATTGATTGGTACGTCAAATTGTTTTGCTGATTCCTTCGGCCAGTTATCCTCGACAAACCTCATCCATTGAGCTGGACTCATTCCAGTTAACCAACCTTCATGGATTGCGCTCAAATTGACAGGGGCGCCAGGCAGTCTCGTTTGTGTTTCAAGATTGTTGATTAACCGACTAAGTAAGTACCTATCTACTTTATCTGGATCAACATTGAGTGGGGTTGGTTTTTTGTTGAAGAAGGTTCTCAGTGTCTCAGCCAGTTGCTTTCTTAACTCATCTAGCCCCGATTCATTTAGGATTGGGCCTACCACTAAGCACTTGTCGAACGGTTCAGGAACGGTTATCGATCCTGACAATAAATTGCTAAAACCTGATCTTATTTTTTTCTGAATTTCAGTGGTTTCAAAATATTCCTGTTTGTTGCTGGTCATTCTTAAAGTGCCCGAACGAATTCTTTTCATGGCTTTTTCTGGGTCACAATCTATCCATATCACTAGATCTGGTATCATAGCTGCAGAATTCATCTTGACAACATCTTCAATTCCTAAATCTCCAACAATACCTTGGTAAATTAATGAGGAGTGTATATTACGGTCAGAAATAACCACATGACCCTTGTCAAGAAGTGGTTTGATGAAAGTGTGTGAGTGGTCAAGCCTGTCTGCAGCAAATAAACCAGCTTCCTCAAGCGGTGTTTTATTTCCTTTCATAACTGAGGCTAAAGCGAGTTTACCAAGCTCGCTGTGCCGACGCGGCTCATGAGTTGAGTGAATCTTTGGGAAAGGAAAATTGGTTAATAGTTCTCCAATTATCCTTGCAGCCTCACCTTTTCCGGAGCCATCGCCCCCTTCAACGGAGATTAGATACATGGTCAATCCTCGGTGAAATCTTCATACTGATCTTTGACAAGTGTGTTAAGTGCCATACCAGCCAGGATGAGAATTGGACCAATCCAAATCAATCCTCTACTAAATAGACCGATGCCTGCAAGGTATTGGGTCCGACGGTATCTTGTCCCTCTTCGCACTTCAACCGATGCTTGAATGCCAACAAAACCGGTAATGATGGTTAGCACACCAAGGAAGGTTGACAGCGCTACAGCAGCTTCCAAACTCCAACCACCACCGCTACCTCGATATGTTTCTTGATTGACATTTGAACTATCTCCCGCTTCCATAGTAAATGGCTTTACTAAGCCATTTTCTGCCAGGAACGTTCGTTCCTCACTGACATAGCCATCAATAACCACCATGATCTTCATCACTTCGGGTTTAACATCGTAAAACTGAAAATAACCATTTTCATCAGATGTAGTTGACTGAATAACAGCAACACTACCTCCTTCGAATAGTTCTACGCTAGCGTTTTCTAGTGTTACACCATCAACAGTTAGTATCTGGCCTGTTATGTCAACGGTCTCTACCTCATTGAACAATGATGAATTAAGTAACTCATCTGGGTTGCCCTGAAGTAGGATGCCGCCGCTAATTATGCCTAATATGCTACCAATTAGAATCAATACTGCAACGATCACTCTTACTTTCTCCCGATCGTCATAATCAAGGTCAATCATGGGCTTTACTACTATCTCCCGTTCGTTATTTGCAGTATGAGTGTCACGTTCAGCAGATTTACCACTTCCACCTCCGTCAATCTGCTCTTGGACGCGCTGGCGCAAGGCGGCCCTGCGTTCCTCGAAACTTTTGTCTGACATTATCGTCCCTCCGTGGTGTTATCCCCTCTGTGTGCGCGGATAATACCTCTTCCCTATTTTGTCCGCGCATTGTTTTAGAGTTTAAGACTAATGTCTGCCATCAATATTAGTACTAAAACCATGCCGACTATGAATAGGGAAATGTAACCAACTATGCGGCTTTTTTCGATTTCTACAATGTCTTCTTTTACCTCTACATCATTCATTGGTTGATTGTCTTGTCCGCCGTTTTCATTAACATCAACAGTGGACACTCCAGTCCAAGCCGAGGTTTTCAAACCTAATTCCAAAATATTTCCAATTAAACCGAGAGACTCTGCACTTACTTTGTCTGCTGTGTCCTGATGCGTGTGCCAATAACCACCGAAATCACTTGCATTTTCACCAAAGTTTATGTCGATGAGATTGATTGCTGGAATACCAGCATTGTGAGCAGGAATGTGGTCATCAATTACATCTCTATAGGTTGTTGAATCAAAAATTGGTTGACCATAAATACCATTGCAGTCAGTGTGGGTTTCCATCATCCCCAAGGCCGCAGTTATTGGGGTTACTGTTTCCCAAAGGAGTTCTGAGGTTCGATATAATTTAGTGAAATCAAGGAACTCATCGCCGATCATATCTATCACGATGTATGCGGTGATATTGCTTGCGTATGCATCAGTTAGGTTTTCGACCCAGGCAGTAGCTCCATATGACCAAGTATTGGCATAACCTCTTTTCCCCTGATCTTCTGCATCACTGAAAAATAGGGTAACATCGTGGCTCAGGTTCATTGTGGGGATGATTTTTCCTAGTTCGATCAGTATGGCAACTCCGCTAGCGCCGTCATTGGCGCCATCTATCGGCAAATCTCTCATTGAAACATTTTCATCACGTTCGGCAATGTGTCGGGAATCATAATGTGCGACAATCACGACATTTTGTCCCGAACTATTCTCAGGGCTGTAGGTACCAACGAGGTTTGTCAAAATAAAATTCTCTCGTTCATGGCTTGATTCAGAAAATGACCATGATGCTGAGAGATTTTCGGTGATTGATTGTCTAAGATTTGCCGATGCATTTGACCCTGGCAGTCTTGGGCCGAGGTTAGTTTGCCAGGAAATTGAGGCATTTGCCGCTGACGCATTGAATGATAAATCATCCATAAAATCACACGGATTTGAACCTTGGTAAGAAAATTCAACAGACTCTGATTTCACGGTATTTGATATACTAAATAGCAGAGTTGTTATCACCAGAAGAGCCATTATCGAGCGATAGTTCGCAAATGACACTTTGGTGAGCATTATAGAATCCTAACAGACTGACACTTAAATACTTCTTTTTTACTGCGTAATTTGAATGCAATACTGCATTTAGTGGGTTTTATGCTATGTCGGAAAATCGTTCTACAAAATCTGTGTTTCTTATCGGCATAATGATGCTTTCACTATTTGTCCCCCTTTTGTCTAGCCCAGTCAGTGCAGACGAGACATCTAATGAGCATGAATCAGAGGCCGAGTTAGGAGTGATTATCGGCGATTTAGCTGACTTTAACATAGCCGATGGCAGAGAATATTTGTTAATCGATGAAGCAACTCCAGTGGTTTCTGCTTATGGGTTCATGAAACAAGCATGGATTGATGCCGGCCGACCCGGGGTTGATGATATGAAATATGAGCCATTGACCAATAGTAGAACAAGCGGGCGGTCATGCAATCCTCACCTTGTTGGCGATTCACTTACTGTGCCGATTTCTGGCGGTTCGCTTGACGCTTATGTCGCCAAAACTACCAGCACAGTTGCCTTCATTGTCCAGAACGGCAGAACACTCTCATCAACTGTGTTGAATAATCTAGCCTCATCTTGGGACTCAACCATCTACCCCACTATGACCACATATTACGGTAAAGACTACCAAGACGGTAGAGGTCTTGCTGCCCCAGATATCGATAACAACTGTCAGGTGCAAATCGTCATTTATGATATCGATGGTGCGTTTAACACAGGTGGCTACTTCGCTCCTTCATTCGCTAGAACAAGAGAAGCAGTGTTCATCGATTATGCTGACATTACCTTGTCTTGGGGCAAGTCTATAATAGCGCATGAGTTACAGCATCTACTCCACAATGCTCAAGATCCTTACGAGAATTTGTGGATTGACGAAGGTAATGCAGATGTTGCAATCTACCTTTGTTTCGGTTCTGATTCAACCCTTGTTAGTCATCTAAATCAGTGGACAGAGGCCCCAGAGTTGTCAATCCGTTGGTGGAATCAGAGGTTTGCTGATTACGGGGCCGGGTTCATATTTACTATGTATCTTGCAGACCATTTAGGCGGCGGCCCAGCGGTTAGACAATTAGTACAAGATTCAGCAACAGGAGGAGTCTCTGTCCAAAATCTAGCTTTGTCACCTCCTGCGGGTCAACCCGGGATGATTGGCCGAACGATGAGTGAAATCTTTGCCAACTTTTCAGTAGCAGCATTCTTGGATTCAGAGCAAGGAATCTATGGATTTTCTAATCTTGACCTCACGCCTACTTGTTCATCCGGCTCGTTCTGCAGAGCACAACCAAC
>DUJJ01000188.1:0-5484 GCA_013329865.1 Candidatus Poseidoniaceae archaeon | reverse complement strand
TGGGGGTTACGCGCTTTCAAATTCACTCCCGGAGCATCCTCGCCAGCCCCGCTTACCATCCGATTAACCGCTGATGTGAGTCAGTTTGATGGTGTTATTGTAACAAAATCAATGGTTGACGGGTTACTCAGCGTTTCCGATTTAAACTTCCAGAGCAATGTAGCTACCGCACTGATACCGGGATTTGGTAACCTAACTGATGAGGTTTGGGCGATAACCTGGTATGGCAGCACAATTGCTGACTGTGATTATACCTCCTGTGGTTCATCATATCCCCAAGGCACAGTAGACATTGAGGCCGCTAGAATCACTGCGCCAGCATCACTAACAATCAACGCCACCGAACTATCTGACCGCGATGGCGATGGTAATGATGATACGGTGCAGGTTAATTTTGATGTGTTTTCCAATGCTTTCTTTGAGGATTTGGATGTCGAGACCAGAATCGTCGATTCCCAAGGTGTCATTGTCGACGAAATCACCAACAGGATTTCAGCAGGTGGCGGAGTAAACTCAAACAGTGATATTTGGTTTACAGCACCATTTGACGGGCAATATACCGTTGAATTTGACATGTTTGATATGATTGGCACTTTGGTTGATAGCGTATCGACTCAGCCTTGGAATTTAGCTAATATGAGACCTGTAGCAAATGGCTCTGTGTCAGCCAACGCAACCCAGACATGGGAAAATATTCAGTTTGCCGGCGGTGGTTTTGATGCTTGGGGGTTGTCTTTGGACAATAACACCCTACCCTATCTCGACCAACCAGTGGCATATGCTTGGGATTTTGGTGATGGGATTACCTCGAATCTAAAATCGCCAACTCGCTCATACCAAACAATTGGGAAATATAATGCAACATTAAGAATCATGGATCAAGGAAACACGTGGTCTGAAACTGATTTGATAGTAATTAACGTTACAGATGACACGGTGCCAGAGCCGGTAATCACTGTAAATAACGTGGTGATAACTGACAATATCAGTATCCTAACTAATCAAATGATACAATTCTCTGCCTCACGCACAGTAGACAATGTGCCAATACAAAATCTGAGTTTCCAGTGGGAGTGGGGTGATGGCGAATTTGATGATGGACAAGGACTCTATCTAGCGCAACATCAATGGGGAGCCATAGACAGCGAAATAGAAGCATATGAACTCACTTTAACCGTCTTTGATGGATTTAATACTGGGGTAAAAAACATTACAGTCTATGTCAATAATCGAGTACCGTATCAAATATTTGCCGAGAACCTAACGACTTACACCTATACCTCAATAACTATGCCTGATGTGTTTACAGACGATGATGGGACGATCGTTACCTATGAATGGAATTTCCAAGAGGGAGTTAATCTCGATGGTGGACTGACTGACCAAAACGATGATTTTGTTCAAACACAATCAAGTTCGCCATATCCTGCACCATCATGGGACAAACCCGGTGTCAAAATCGTTACACTAACCGTTACAGATGATGATGGAAGCGAATCGTCTGCGCAGTTGTTTGTTAACGTCCTGAATCAAATACCGGTTGCTGATTTCACCGTAAGAGCAACAGAGAACGGTGAGACTGTTGCGGTTGATTTTAGAGCAGAGGATGGCTTTGTTGATATTCCTTACACCTTTGATGGAGTATCTTCATTCGACATTGATTCTCCAAATGGTGATTCGAGTAATCTTGTCTATAACTGGTCATTCAATGGGGAAGAGTACCGAGATAGTGCAATCTCAAGCTTCACCTTTACTGAGCCAGGTATTCATACGGTTTCGCTATTTGTGATTGATGATTTCGGGGCGCAAAGTTTGACCAAAACGATAACCGTCAGAGTCCAGAACCCATTACCCATAATATCTGTTAGAATATTAGACGGATGGATTGATGGAGAGCAAATGGATCGTAACTCCCCACGCCCTGAGGGTTTCATCCCCGACGCGTGGAGTCACACCTTTGACAACAGTGAAAACACATTTACTGCCCCAGGTTATATGCTGTATTTCGATTCTGAGGGCACCAGAGACGGCGACCGCAGATATGAGGGCAAATACTCCCCAGTTATGGATGATAACAACTCTAATTGGAATGGTATAGTAGAGTATACTTGGGACTTTGGTGATGCCACGCCGTTGTCCAAAGAAGCATCACCATGGCATTTCTATGAGACGCCCGGGACATATACTGTTACGCTGACTGTGAGAGACTCGTATGGGACTGGCGATGTAAGTAAGCAATCATTTACAATTGTTGTTGATGAAGCACCAGTAATACATCAGATAGAAATCCCCATAGAAATTATTGCAGGAGAATCCACTTACCTCAGCGCTAATATTTCAGATTATGAGATTACTGACAACGTTTTAGTTTTCCGTGATCTAAATGTTGAGGACGGATCTCTTTACGACAAAGACGAGGCTTTGAATCCTGAACTTGATGTCAGGTGGGATATTAACATCGATACCGATACTAACAAAAATGGTATTTTGGATGATGAC
This sequence comes from Candidatus Poseidoniaceae archaeon, assembly GCA_013329865.1. Taxonomy (GTDB): domain Archaea; phylum Thermoplasmatota; class Poseidoniia; order Poseidoniales; family Poseidoniaceae; genus MGIIa-L1; species MGIIa-L1 sp8725u. Next base: position 2,985 of record DUJJ01000188.1, on the reverse strand, counting down.
TGGCTAATCCCGAAAGATACTGCTGTAAACTATCGTATTGCCGCTCTGTGGAATGAATCCGGTTCATATAAAATAATCATCAAAGCATGTGATGGAATAGGGGTCTGTACGACACTAATCGAAGATATTCAAGTGACACCAAAACCAGATCCAGCACCGTCGCTCTCAGACTTCGAACTAGAAGATTGGTCATCTTGGGTCAAAGATGCAGGGTCGGATTTAGCTACATACATGGCACTAATTGCAGTTGCTCTAATTCTCGGGTGGTTAGTGTTACGTGAATCCTCAGAAGTTGAGGATGAAGCAAAGCAGGCTGCTGAATCCTACACAGATGTTGAGCATGTTGAAGTTCAAGGCGGATTGCTCGGTATGGACCAACATGCCCCTCCACCTGCCCCGGCGATATTATCTAAAGAGGAGCGTAGAAGCGAGGATAGTGGATACGTTAGGCCCTTACGGAGAAGGATTTGACAGTTACAATATTGAACTGTATTACCAAGGCAACGAGTAGTGGCTAGTATGAGTAAGAAAACAGTAGTGGTTTTGATACTCGTTTTCACCTTGCCAATGATTGGAATCAACGATTTTTCCATTGCCCGTAATGCTGCCGCAGCAGATGCATGTAGTGGCGATATTGAACCTATTTCGTGGAATGAAACTGTTGGAAGGTCGGCACTGGTTCCGCATCATAATTATTATTCTGGCTACTTTGGTTTTGGCGATTACTATGAAGATGATACAAAAGGTCGCGACCACGAAAATGACTGGATATTTGAAGATTACAGAGAGCCAACCGAACTAAATCCTGAGGAAGACTGGATGTATGAGTATTGGGACCGAGATTCAAGACTACAGCCATTAACTGCCAATTACCATTCAACCATGTTGGTCGGTAATGATAGTATAGGGGCGTTAAGAGTAAACTTATCAGAGGATTACAGGACAACTATTTGCGTAACAGTACAGGCATTGAATGAAACCAATAACGACTACTCAGTCGATGTTTATCTGATGACGACATCGGAATATCAAAGGTATACTGAATTGTATTACTCTTCACATTCTCAAAACAGTTTCTATGATGAGATTTCGGAGGCTCTGAGCGATATATCCCCCGAGTGGCGAGGCATAGATTTCACGGGTTGGCGCTCTTACCGCGATGCCCACCAGTATGAATCGGTAAAAGAGATTAATTTTGCATTAAACTTAGATGGTCCAGAATCATATACACCGATTTTCGGTCAGGAAAGGTGGCAAGATTTCTACATAATCATCGACACATGGGATAACAACCATGACAATGATGCTCTAGCACCCGGGGTTGTCACCGCGGCTGACGTTACGATAATTACGACTGAAAGGACCTTTGTCTTGCCAAATTTCACCGTCGCCATTGTATTCTTGATGCTCATGATAGGCATGGTCATTTTGCCCTTTATACTGAACGCTAGATACATGAAAGCTGGTCTCGAAGCACCAGTAGGTGAAAATGAACCTGGTCTAGTTCCCTCATTAGAGGTAGCACCTGAAATAAACAATCAGCCAGATGGTAAAACTAGCATGCACAAGAATTACCCTGAAATTAACGAGGTTGATTCCGATTAGTATTCCATCAGTGCCCAGGCATCTCTCAAATCTCTGACATTGATTAGCCCACGATCTGATAGTCTGAAGTGATTCATCATTGTGGCGTAAACAATCGCCTGTTCAAGAACAGGGGCATGTAGCCTGACCCAGTCGCCACCGTTGCCAAGTCCCATCAAGGAGTGAGTTGAGTCCTGACCAACCAGAGAATTTGCCGCTTGGAAGATTTGTAGTGCATCATGATGGTTACTAACTGTGGAGCAGAACTTGACTATATCACCCTGTGAGGAATTGTCCTTTACTATAGCAACAATTTCATCAGCGTTTGGGGTTGATTTGGTCTCATGGATAGAAGCAATAACCTTACATCCTGAATTATTAGCAAGAGTGACTAGTTTGCCTCTTGCTTTACTTTCTATAGATAGTTCTAGGTCAACAAAACTGACCTCAGATTTGATGCCCTGCTCAAGAATCTGCAATCTTTCTTCTTCAGTTCCGGCAAAGAATCCACCCTCTCGCACAGCACGTGTGGTGAAGACAACAGGAACTGGTATACCTTCCTTGAGCGTGGCAATGGATTTTTCGACGTCAATTTGGTCAAAATCCTTGACTCCCCATTCTTCAATTGGGGGCACTTTGGAATACTCTTCGCCATCATCGTTGACCATAGTAACTGGCTCAGGTTTGTTCAAGTATAACTTATCGAATCTAACCTCGACATAATCAGCACCAGCAATGTTGGCTCTGGTCGCTTCATCAATCATCTCTTCAACGGTGATTGCTTCAAGCGTGACACACACTTTTGGTTCTGCCATGCGTTGCCCAATTTGCAAGTACTCTTAATGCTCACGGCTGGATAATGCTTCATGAATAGTCCACAATCACAAATTGATAGGCGTAAATAAGGCGTAAATTTGCGGCATAAATCTGGCATTTTCCACTATGTTAAAATACCCCCTTCTCTAATCACCAATGGTAGGGGTTTTGGGTTCTCAGTTTCGTGTCATAGCGGCCAATTTATGCGGTGATTTCACCAGTAAATATCAGGAAAAAAACAGGTTAAAATTTTATTGAAAATCAAGCCCCGAGGTGATATCTAATGAGTGACGATTATAGCGCATCCAGCATTCAGGTCTTGGAAGGCCTTGAAGCAGTGAGGAAACGACCGGGGATGTATATTGGCGATCCGCACGATGGCTCCGCACTTCATCATTGCATTTGGGAGGTCGTTGACAACTCCGTTGACGAACATCTCGCTGGATACAACAACAAAATCGAGGTTGATATCAATGCAGGAGGAACACTGTCTGTGAGAGACTTTGGCAGGGGTATTCCAGTTGGTATGCACCAAGAATTCAATATTTCAGCCGCCGAAGTAATTATGACAAAGCTGCACGCAGG
>DUJJ01000103.1:3326-11995 GCA_013329865.1 Candidatus Poseidoniaceae archaeon | reverse complement strand
CCGGGACCAACAAGGTAATGTTGACCTATGCTGGAGATATAATCCCAATCTATCGAACCATTTTCCATTGCTTTTGCACTTTCTTCTACTGGGATGTAAACCACCTCAAGAATAAGCGAAGAATCGAGATTTTTGATGCTCGAGGTTACATCATCCCCGTATTTTAGTTCCTGAATTATATCATATGCTGAATCTTCAGGGCCTAACCGATAAGAGACTCGATCGTCTGAATTTTCAACCTGAACATTTACTGCCATCAGAATTAGAGTGAACATAATTAAGGTTATAGCACCCTCAATTATCACATGCCGTTTAACTTTGATTTTGTCAAAGCCCTTGAAGAATGACCCGTAATCGTTGCGTAATCTTGGTTGTAGGTGGTGAATGAACAAAGCGCCTATACCGCCAATAAGAACACCAAGGGGAATATCGATAAACCAATGGATTCCAAGATACATTATTGAAAATATAAACAGTATAGTATTTACCAGCACGAAAAGAAAATAATTGTAATGTCGCCATTCTTTCATCTTGCCGCCGTTTTCTTTGACGTGCAAGTAGTTCAACATCAGTATACCAAAGGGTATAGCAACATGTAGTGACGGAACACAGTTATCCAATGGGTCATGTGTTGCATAGAATACTGTGTAAGCTCCATCGTGATACAACAGAGCATCCATCCCAGGAATCCATGACGAGGTAACCTCAACGTTGAAAAATAGGTAATATGGCACCGCAAGAGCGTAGATTAGCAGATAGTTTAGTGTTACTTTATCTGTCATATCTCGGTCGCCAGTGTAGGCAAAATACACGGTTGTGACATAAATCAAAAACAGATAGATGAACAAGTAGTGAAAATTTAGTATTGTAGTTAAAGTGTCATTGATGAAGAAATCTTGGATATATTTGGTAAATTCACCCTCAAGAGCATAGATTAAATCAGTCCAGTGGCCAACTTCAGACTTTATTGGATCATTTATCAAATCTGTCATCGCTTTCCATTTGACAATTATAACATAACCAAACGCGTGTAAATAATACCGCTTATCGTGAAACTCCTTAGCCCACATTGATATAGGTACTCGATGCTTTTTCTGCGAAATTGAGAACAACCAACAAACTATTGGTGTGAAAAACACAACCAACAGCATCATGATTGTGTAAGGACTCATATACCGTACCAAAGCAATGTGAATATATCCTTTTTCACCACATTATCGTTTACAGACCATTTTGTTCCATAATCAAATTTCTTCGACACATGAAGTTTTGAATGCATTCGCCTACGGTATGTTGTGGCTGAGTGGAAGCAACCCGTGGAAAACTCAATGGCAAGTTTAATCCATGGCATAACTAATTGTGATGGTATTGAGTTGGACCTTCGTCTAACGTCTGATAATGAATTGGTAATCCACCATGATGCTAAAGTATCGGTAAACAAGGAATTACTGGATAATCGCAACCCATATGTTGAGGCATGGAGTCTTGCGGAACTCGAGGATTTTGGGTTCGCTTCACTGAGTTCAATGCTTGAAAACCAGGAGATTCTGACTAAATGGCGTGATGAGGGAAAAATGGTTTGTTTGGAGTTTAAACGACCACACCCAAGATCGCCAAACGGTGGAGGATATTTCAACAATAAGAAAATCACCTCGCGTTTAGCCAAAATGATTAGCCTTGCTCAAGATACTCTCAATGCGCATGAAATTCCAAAATCCAACACAGTATTGTATGCCTTCCACAACGGAATGCACAAATCCGTAATACAAGCAAAGTGTCGTTACAATTGGGCTGAACTACTACCGGTAGTTCCCCGATTTGGTCCAGCTAAACTAAAGCGGATGATGGCATACCCGCAATACCTAGTCACACCGTTCAATAAACTCATCAACCAGCATAAGACACGTGGTGCATCGATGGTACCCTGCGCAATTGAGTACTTCCAGCCTTTTTACAACCGTATGTTACTGGGCAAGAGTGTCGGTCTGAGTGGCAAACGTCTGGCATACTTTCGAAGGTGTCAAACAGGGATGCCGGTGTATGTCTGGCCGGCCAAAGAGCGATATGAATACCGCCTACTCAATTCTGGAATAACCGGCCTAACAGATAACCTAGACCCATCATTTACTTGGTATAAAGACGGTTTACCTAGGTGGCGATATCCTGCAACACAACCACTGGACAAGAATCAATTGATGCAATTAATGAACGTCGAGTATGACAATCACCTTGACTTACTAAAGGAGTTGTCTAGTGATGTTCCTACATGGTCTGAGGCTGACACTCAAAGAAAGCATGAAATCATCAAACTGTGGCAAAAAAAATGGAACTGGGATAAACAAATATTCCAATCCTATGCGACTGATGATAGTGCTCCACCTTGGCAGGCAGTACGGCTAATAGGGCACCGTGGCGCTGGCAAGACCTCTAGACCATTAGTGAAATGACTATGAATCATTCGACGTGGCGTAATTCTTGACCCTCTGGGAAGTATTTTGGACGATAAATTGGGACCCCTCTACCTGACCTCATAACCACTCGTTCATCGACAATTTGAGCACCGATGCCAGCAACTCTTGCCCAACCAAAGAACGTTGTGTAATAGGTTGGATCTTTCAAACCAACATGATGTAATAAAGCACCACTAGCAATATCGACGTTGGCATTTGGATTTCTAATCCTTTTATTTTCGGATAAGACGCGCGGGGCAACATTTCTCAGGGCAGTAATTATCTTGAAATTTTCATCGTCTGGACAAATCTTCTTACCCAACTCAAACTGAGCGGTAGCACGCGGATCTTCTACACTGAGCACTGCATGACCAAACCCGAAGACCGGACGACCTTCAGATAACTCATTCCGGACAAATCGTTCGACTTCTGCTTCATCACTAGTGCCTACTTTGAGCACAAATTCCAAACACGATTGATTTGCTCTGCCATGTAGTGGTCCTGAGAGAGCGTTCATTGCTCCAGCAATTGCTGAATAGACCGTTGCCTTACCAGAAGCGATTGATTTACCGGTGAAAGTAGATAAATTTCCGCCTCCATGATCCATGTGAAGGACAAAATATGCCGATACAACTCTAGCCATTTTTGCCTTATCAATGCCATCTAGATCTAGCGTGTTAACAAAACGTTCGACCAGTGATTGCGCAACATCATCTGCCGGAATGTCTGACTCTCTACCTTCTCGATATCGGAAGATTAACCCCATAAGACGTGGCATCCTAGCGATTAGATTTAGTGCGTCCTCGAGCCAATCGCCTGTGGTATCATACATTCCCAAAGTGTGAATTCCAATTGACAGCCAATCCATCGGATGGCCATGTTTAGGCAAACTGCTCAAAACCTGCTCAACCCCCTCCGGGAGCGAAGCCCTGGATGCAAGGTTCTCACGAAACATTGCGGATTGTTCCGCGTTGGGTAATTCTTTGTTGAAGAGCAGGTAAATAACATCTTCAGGAGAAACATCGACTAATTCTCGGATTGGGTAACCACAATAGTGGACTCCTTCATCTGGGGTGACGAAAGAGGTTCGACACGTCCCTACTGGGATGCCTCTGAGCCCTGTGTTAAGGTGATTCTCAGTCACCTCACAAAGCACTTCTTCGTTGTCCAATAACCCCACCTATACCACCGAGTTATCACTATGGTATAAAGACGGCCTATTTATGAATTATACAAACCGATATGAGGAACTGATTCATGTTACCATTCTCTGAAACCCTTAGTGGATTGCCTGTCGGCAAGAACATGAACTTTGATTGTATTTCCATCGATAACTATGGCGTCCTCAGCAGTTAAGCCTGGACACTCAATTTTAGCTTGCTGCCATGAACGGTCGGTTGCTAGGTTCTCGGACCACCATGGGTAAGCAGCGCATTGCTGGGGTCTATTTTGGTAGATATTGCAGGTTTTCTCATCGCTAAGGTAAATGCATATACCGTCCCCTTTTCGGCTCTTAAGGATATATCTGCCGTCATATGTCTGTTTGCAGTCACGCTCAAGCCAATCTTCTACTAGCATACCCATACTAGCTGCGATACGCTTGGCATCGTGTCTGGAAAGGTAAACGATTCCACCTGGCTCATCGCAGCACTTTCCGCAACCTGTTTGGCAGGAGAACTTTACTCCGTTCATCCACCATGGACGAGTCATTCTTCTTCACCACTGGTGATATTCGTAACTGGAGTTAGCGTTGCTGTTCTAATTACCCCTTCCGGATGTGGTTCCAAGACTCCCTCAATAGGAATCATGATTGATGACTCCGCGACCAGATCTTCTGGAGCGACCTCGGAATCATCAATGTTCCAATCGTTTGATGGAACATAACTATCCAATTCATGATTATTCCCTTGATCCGTGTCAAGTTTATTGGCGCCTGCAGTGATTAAATCGTGCTCTAGTGAACGTAATTCGTCAGCAATCTCGATCAATCCTTCAACCGATGCTCCAGCGGTCCGCTCAGCAAGCTTAAGCAGCTTGGCTTCTAACTTTACAAGAACATCAGTTTCACTAGCAATCTGGTAGTTAGACTGACTGAACTGCTCATCAATTCCCATGTCTAGATCTGTCAGAATTTCTGCCGCTTTAGCATGGTCACGCTGTACGATGCGAGTCATTTTCGCCACTAGGTGCTTATCCCGATCATTAACATCGATTACCGAGGGTGCTACCGGGGTAATATTATCCAACTTTGACTGTATTTGAGACTCAATGAACTCGGTGTCTGATCTAATCAGCTGGTCGGTCAACAACTCAGGTACTTCATAATCATCAGATAACTCTGGCAGTGTGGTGTTAAATTCTATTCCGCCCAACTGCTGTTCGCTGTAAACGACGTCAACCACGGATTTTATCAGGCGGTCTGCGACATCCTCAACACTTTCACTTGCCCGTATGGTTTCTGCTGTCAATGATTCTGGCTGAATGTCATTGAGGAAATTGTAAACATCGGAATTATCGAGTAATTCTACACCGTTGTTGATTGCATTTTCCACCTTGGTTAACGAGTTTTTTGTTGCTCGCCAACCCATTTCCCCGTGGGTAACTATCAGGGCTAATTGTTCGTCGGTCAATACTACACTTTTGTTTACCGCTAGATTCCTTGCGTATGACATCAAACTACCGGCGCCGGGCTGACTTAGAATAGTCCTAACACCGCTTCTGAGTATGTCCCATAGCTTAGATGCTGGCCAATTATCAGGCATGCTTCTAGAAGACACAATAATATGAACATTCATGTTCAGTGCGGTATCGATAACATTGCCCAGTATGTTGGCAATTGCTTCATCATCCACTGCGGCATCAATATCGTCGATGATTAACATAGATGCATGGGCAAACACATCGCTCCAACTATGGTCAAAGGACATTATTTTGTTCAATTCATCGCGATGAATTGTATATACATCTTGTTTACAAGTAAGTAATGCCGCTTGGCCAATTGCCTGTAAAAGGTGAGATTTACCAGTGTCGCTCTCGCCGACAAATATCAGTGGATTAAGTCCTTGTTGAGGGTTATCTACAACTTGCTCGGCGAGCTGCGTAGCCCGTTTATTTTCTGATACCGTAAACCAAGTTTTGAAGGTATTATGGTTGTTTACCACCAAACTTCTCGGCCAGTCATATGAAACAGGAATATGGGTTGAATGGTGATGTAATGATTTTTCTTGCGGCGAGTCAAACACTCTTGCTGTAAAATTTCTTTCGCTAGTGACGACACTGCTCCAAATTGGAGTCCCATCGTTTTCAAATCCAAAAAAGCCGTCGGCCCCTGTTTTATCCTCCTCAGAAATTTTACTTAGTGTCCTATTCCTCAAATCTTTGATTCGCTCGGAGACGGATTTACTGGTTTCTGCTGTTGATTCAACAATACTTAGTTTGGGCTGATATTTGTTAGTAGGCTTCCCCAATACTCCATCAGCAATTAGGTCGTATGTAGGACGATTTCTAACCCCCACTCTAGTCAATAAAGACTTCCTTTCACCCTTGGTTGAGGCTTTCCCAATCAGCCGAGCCATCTTAGAACTTGATGGTCTGACATTTTCTGCAGAAATATTACCATTTTCGGGTTTGACACCTGTAGGATTATTCACGTGTAATTTAGCACTATTGATGGCTGCTAGTAACTGATTCCTCCGGATGTTCATCATTCAGCCTCCTCTAGATACTCAATTGACTCGCGGTCATTAGTCGAGGAGTTATCACCTGAATATTCAGTCGCCCATTTTCGATAGGTTTTGTCCAAGTCAACCCTGCTTTGTGTTAGTGATGATGCTTCGCGTTGGCGACGCTTTGCACCATCATTTGCCGCTATATTACTCGCAGGAATGACTTCGGTATTTTGTTCTAACACCCTTGATACAGCAAGTGTTTTGCTACTTGTTTTGGTATTAAATTCCTCGAGTGAAGCAATTGGTTTCTGATTAACTGACTGGTATATTCTTCGAGACTGCTGCCGTTCAGGTCCCGAGAGCATGTTATCCAATGCGTTATCCATCATTTCTGCTCTCCGTTCTAACTTGGAATCAAAGACTTGGCTGGAAGTTTTGATATCGGTAACCTCAGTTAATTCTGGTAATTCTACTCTATTGTCCACAGTAACTTTTGGTTGGCTAGTCTGGTGAAAAGAATTCACACGATTTTGCCGTCCTCTTTTTGCCCGCTTAATTTTGATGGCCGGTCTTGGGCCCTTGGCTTTGGGCTCTGGCGTAGCGGTGGTAGTGGATAACTCAACACTTGGCACTGAAATCTTGGTATCTAAAATCTTCTCAAGCGGTTTCATATCTCCGGCTGTAACAGCAGAAAATGCTGTATCAACTAAAGTTTCAACCATACCAACTTCACCACTTATTTCATTGACTATTGGATTACCTTCCTGATACGGCTTATTGACGTCCTGCCATTCATCAATTAACTGGTCGAGTTGTTCCTTAGCATCTTCAATATCGTCATCTATGAGACTGCTTGCGCCACCCGAAATAACTTGATCACCACTCAAGGCTTCGCTATCATCTAAATCCAGGAAACTTATTTGTTGCTGTATCCAAGTTAGCTCTTCATCAGTCAATTCCATGCATATTGGGTGATCGACCAAAGACTCAGGATCCATAACCAAGCTCTCTAGATAGGCAGAACTCAGGTGGTCAAATTCTCTTTGGAAAATATGTCTCTCTCGAAGGTTCATCACTTCTAAATTGCAATGAACCAATAATAGATGATCTGCGGAGCGAATATTGTCAATTACCCCCCGAAACATCTGCATCAGAGACCCAAAATTAATCGAAGACAGAAGATATTCAAGATCGGAAAACATGACCACTGCTTGTTTATTGGCCCATAAAAAGTGAGTTATTTTCTCACTGATTTCCGCAGCATTAGGGGGGATATGATTACCTTGTACAACACCGCTAAAACGCCAACAAGACGATTCAGGTATACCGTAATTTTCGGCGAGTTTTACGGCCTCACTGCGTGACAATACCAGTAACGGCCGACCTTGTAACGCAAGCAAACCGGCCAGAGTGAAAGTAAGATTTGGACCAGCACTGTCACTTAGCAGCGTATCACCATAGTTCAAATATTGTTCACCTAGGTCAAACTTCTGTAGCTTTGCCTTAGTTAATTGACGAATATACTCGGGTGCCTCAACTACTACCTCTTGTTCTGGTAGCCGTGCCTCCCGTCGCCAACTGCGTGAGGTTAGTTGGACATAATTCCACCAATCTGAACTACCATGCTCTTCTCGCTGCTCTTCTGTTGCCAAAGTAAAATCTGGATAAAGATTGACGATACGAATTACATCATCATCGGGCAACTCAATCAGTGAAATTAGGGCGTCAAGAGCGGTGGAATCACGCTCAATTTCCAGCAGGGCTTCAAGTCCGCCCAACACTGCATCTGCCTCATGAATCGCCACTTTGGGTTGAGTATCATGAATTACTACCTGACTAACACGAGGCATGAGTTCCTTTGGACGACGTTCAATTCTGATATATCCTGAGATACCCAAGCGAACCATATCAGCCGATAATTTAGCTAACGCATCATGCCCACCACGGCGGACTTCAACCACGACGCCTTGTGGCAATTCTACCATTTTTCTCACCCCTTGACAGTAAGCCTTGTCTAAGTGTTATTGAAAGATGCGGAAGAATGAGGTGACAAAACGGCTATTTCAGAGGTCATTACGAACCGCCAATAAGCATTACAAAGGCTTAACTCAAGGTGGGAGATGTGTATTAACATGGCACCACCAAAAGGGTTGATTGGGTTTAGTCAATTAGAATTGTGTCAGCCTCACCAACGACAGTTACAATTGGTAATTGGTCTAGCAACACTCATCACCACGATTGGTATTTTAGCAGTGTTGGTTGGTGGACTAGACTTTGTCTTAATCCCACTTTTTGTCGCTCTTAGCACAGCCATTGTTTATTTTTTCGGCCTTGATATAATGAGTGTTACTAAAACTCCACTCGCAGTAAACATGAATCATCCCTTTTTCGCCGAGGAACCGCTAGGAAAAGCAACTGTTCACGTTCGGTTTTCTAAGCAAGAATGGTTAGAATTAGGTCCGCACAGAGTTCGTTTGGTTAAGGACGAAATGATTGGGGGTTTCAATCTCGTTGAGGATCATGATGATTACAGGTTAATTGGACACTTTAC
>DUJJ01000103.1:0-2921 GCA_013329865.1 Candidatus Poseidoniaceae archaeon | reverse complement strand
CTCAGAGATGGTGTCAATCAAGACTACGACCCCATTGAGGCTGCGCGAGAACGAGAAACTATGGATTATGGTCTGTTGGAGCGTGATTGGCTTGATGATGAGGAAATCTCAGTCGAAGGCCCGCTTGCTAAACTAATTAGCAAAGAGTGATTATTGTCATCTAAAACACCCTGTTAATTCAATAACCCTACCTCAGACCCTTATTATGTGTCAAAATCCAATCACTGGACTTCTATGATTGGCGATTTGCCAGACCATCATCAAGAAACCTTACTCGGTGCGTCGCTATCCAGACAGTTTGCAAAGTTGCCGTTATGGTTGTCACACCCATCAAACATTGGTGCATTCTATGGGTTATTGATTGCGTTAGCGCTATTGTTGCCATACAGATTCGGCATTGAGGATAACGACGGCTGGTTGGCAGACTGGGTCTTACACTGTGCGCTGTTAGCAGCTGCGTGCTTCTTTTTAGGAATCTGTTCTAGCCTTATCACCGCGATCTCCGGTAGATTCCCGGTAGCACCAGCACGTTCACTGCTCTATCCGATGCCGTTCATTGGGCTGGCACTCTTATCAATCGACAGAACAGATATCATGTCGATATACCCATTTGTGTCCTGGACTTTGATAATGCTACCCGGTCCACTATACGTTCACTTGTCATGGGCCCCTCGTTGGCGGTTGTTGTGCATGATTGATGATGGGAAGAATCCATTTGAGGGTTTAGAACAATTTTCGGATGCCATATCAACAACCAGCGTAGGCAGTAAAATGGACACAGAAATCGAATCGGTTATCGACGACTTTGAGAGTTCTGAGGAATAATTAAATCAGCCCCAATTTAGGACCTACACGCTCGAAAATACGCAACACTTCATCTAGATCTGCTCGACTTAGACCAGCGGACATTTGGGTTCGAATCCTGGCTTTGTCACGAGCAACCATTGGGAAGACAATTGCCCCAGCCATCACGCCTTCATTGGAAAGTTCAGTGGTAAATTCCTTAGCAACGCTTGATTCTCCACACATGACTGGAATAATCGGCGTCGTTGAAACCCCCGTATCAAAACCCATACCCTGTAATTCAGACCTGAAATAATGAGTGTTTTCCCACAACTTCTTATGGTGCTCAGGTTCGCTCATTAGCACCTCTACAGCTGCTTTTTGTGCGGCTGCAACACCCGGTGGTTGCGAGCCTGATAACAGCCAAGACCTTGAATGGTTTAACGCATGGTTGCGAGTCATTTCAGTTCCAGCTAAAATACCACCTTGAACACCTAGTGCCTTGGAAAATGAGCCGGTCTCAAAATCGATACTGCCCTGCAGCCCAAAATGGTCAACAATTCCAGCGCCTGTTTCACCCAACACCCCTTCACCGTGACAGTCATCAACATAGACCATGGCGCCATATTCCTTGGCTAACTTATCAATTTCATCGAGTGGCGCAATATCACCATCCATCGAAAATACGCCGTCTGTAATGATTAGTTTGCGCTTTGAGTTTGCATGTGCCGCAAGAACTGCCTCTAATTCACCCATATCGTTGTGGGCGTAGACTGCTCTGTTGGCTTTTGTTAAACGGACGCCGTCAATAATTGAGCCGTGGTTTAGTTCATCACTGATGATAACGTCGTCTTTGCCGGTCACCAGAGTTGGGATAAGGCCAACATTGACAGTGTAGCCTGCAGAATATATCAGTGCTGCTTCGACTTTCTTGAATTCAGCAACCTTGTGTTCAGCCGCTAAGTGTATATCCATAGTTCCCGCAATAGCCCTGACGCTACCACTCCCTGCCCCATACTTCTTGGTTGCCTCAACCATTGCGTTTACTACCGTGGGATGAGTGGTTAGATTCAGGTAATTATTGGCTGATAGCATAATGGTTGGTTTGCCATCCATGTCACACCTAGGCTGATTTGGGCTCTCAAGAGTTGGTGGTTCCCACAGCAAAGACTGATCTGACAACTCTCGATAACGCGCTTCCATCCAACTCATATCTCCAGGCATTTATTCCACCACATGTTAGCCAACTGTCGATACTTCAAGGCCTTTTGTATCAGCGATTGGAGGATGAAGGTCAAAAAGGAGAAGCATTTCGGCACGCCATGCGCATAACTGGAACAGTCAGCAGTGGGTTGGGCAGAGCACATATTTTCATGGCGCAAAAACACTATCAAGACCAGTTTCAAAATCTGTTAGGCACATCTGTATGGCCCGGAACTCTGAATCTAAATGTGTCCGATAATGACTTGAGAAGTTACATTGCACTTCGATTAAAATCTGGAATCGATACCCTAGATGCATCAAGCGAGTTAATTGAACAAGCCAGCTCAATAGACATCAGTAGTTTAGATGCACACAGGGTCCGAGGTTTTCTCAGAGATGGCGTATCTTTTGGCGGCGCTACCGCATTCAAAGCCGAGTTTACATTTGGCGAAAGTAGTGTCGAATGCGCAGTATTAATTCCAGACCTTACTCGTCATTATGACGTGGTTGAAATTATTTCAGCGAAGTTTCTGCGGGAACATTTCTCCTTGGTTGATGGAGATAATGTAACAATTGTGCTATCATGATTTGTGCGGGATGTAAGGTAACTTCCCAATCTTTGACCATTCGTGAAAAATCAATGACTCCATCTCCAATTTGCAGCCTGCTTCCCAACGGCCCATCATTGTCCTTTCAGGATAATCTATGCTAGGAGGTGGAGTAAAGGAAACGCAGGCATCTCCGCTCTCTGGGTGATGAAAATCAGGCCAAATCACGTCCCAGAGAATTAACCACTCTGGCGGAGCTACTCCAAAGTCAACAGAAATATCGGGTCGTTGAATCGCCTCGGCGATTTGATCCTGAGTTAATTCGCCAGTCGACAGACCATAGAGTGCCATGGCGGTTCTTCTAACCTGGTTCCACAAGAATGCCTC
>DUJJ01000041.1 GCA_013329865.1 Candidatus Poseidoniaceae archaeon | reverse complement strand
GTTTACTGATGGTAAAACTATTGCGTCATTCATACTGCATTGCTGTTTTTGTTCTACATTGCGATATTATATGCACCAAATTCGCCGATTTTCAGTAATTGCCTGAATTTGTCAAGCGCTTAACTTAAGTGCGGAATGTTCTAGGGTTCACCATGTCGTTAGCACCAGTGAATTATGACTTTGGAGTTCCAGCAAATTATTCGTTTGCTGAGAATATTACATGCTCCAATGAAGAAGCCCGAAAAATGTATGTTGAAGCCTTTGGCCACATGCTGAATTATAACCATGAGCAAGCAATTGCTTGTTTCACAAAGTGTACAGAGTTAGATCCAAACTGTGCCATGGCTTGGTGGGGAATAGCTTATTGTGTCTCATCTAATTATAATTGGTCACCGGGGTTAGGCCCGGGCTATGATGCCATTCAACAAGCAGTCAGCCTAAAAGATGGTTGCACTGAACTTGAGCAAGATTTGATTATGGCTTTGTCGACCAGACATTCCAAAGAAGCCCGGGATAATGCCAACCCAGCGGCTCTCAACATGGGTAATTCTCCAGAGTTAAATCAGGCCTTTGCTAATGCTATGGCTCCACTCTACGAAAAGTATGCTGGTAACCTAGACGTTGCGGCAATTTATGTTGAAGCACTGATGAATCTTAATCCATGGACACTGTGGAATAAAGATGCGGCAAGTGGTGAGATAACTCCGGTTGATGATAGCACACTGTTGTTGATCAAAATAATGGAGGACGCATTTGACAATGTCCCAGGAGCCAAGGAACATCCTGCGCTATGCCATCTATATTGCCACGCCCTCGAACTATCTCCATACCCAGAAAAGGCCTTGCCTGCAGCCGATGTTCTCAGAACCCTGATGCCGGGCTGTGGCCACTTGGTGCACATGCCATCACACATTGATGCATGGGTTGGTCAGTGGAAAGAAGCGATTGATTGTAACATTGCTGCGGTCGAAGCAGACGACAAATACGTTGAATTGACTGGTAACGAATCACAGTTTTACAAGTTCTATCGAATGCACAACCACCACTTTGTTGTTTGGTGTGCAATGTTTGACGGCCAGTACCAAACTGCGCTAAAATATGCTAGAAAAGCAGTTGATACTCTTCCAGCAGGTGATGCTAATCACGGAGCTCAGTTTATGCTAGCAGGAATAATACCAATGGGTGCTATATTCTTGGAATCTTATGTTACTATGCCGTGGCATGTTATGATTAGATTTGGCAAGTGGGATGAGATCCTATCTGAACCAATGTATACCGACAAGGATGTTTTCCCAGCAACCATTGCGACTCAGCACTATGCACGAGGAGTTGCATATGCGTCCAAAGGCATGGTTCCAGAAGCGGAGGCTGAGCAGGCTTTGTTCCAAGAGGCACTGCAAAACCCTGCACTAGCTGGACGTATGATGCATAACAACTTCATGTATCAAGACCCAGCAGAAGGGCCGTCAATTCTCAATGTTAACGCCGCTATTCTTGAGGCAGAAATTGAATATCGTAGACAATTCTTGGCAAAGGCAGCAGGTGAGTCACACGACTTCACCGCAGCGTTTGATGAACTACGTCGTGGGGTTGACCTTTCCCTGAATTTGGCATACAATGAACCATGGGGTCAAATGCAACCTGTCAGACACATTTTAGGTGCGCTACTATTCGAACAAGGTCACATTGAAGAGGCAGAAGAAGTATATCGTGCGGACATTAAATTGTGGAAAGACAACATGTGGGGGCTACTCGGTCTCAAACTGTGCTTGGAGGCACGTGGTGATGCACCTGACGAATTGGCTGCAGTTACTGCACTATTCAACGAGCGCAGTTCAAGGGCTGACATCGTGCCAGCCAAGACATGTTTCTGCGCTCAGGATGCGCTTGAGAAGAGTTGCTGCGACTGAAACCAAATTAGCGTTAATTTGTTAAAATTAGCACTATTGGTTAGACCATGGCCATCACTGCGCGAGCGTTGCTACTGTGTTGTCTGATGGTTACGTTGCCACTGACGGGTTGTATAACCACAGAAGCTCCAACTCCTCAATTGGTGATTGAAGAGAACGAGTCATCTGCTGAAGTTTGCTCGTTACCCTCCGAGGCTGTAACTCAAACTAGTATGTCAGTCACGGTGAATGGTGTTGAGCGACAATTTAGATTATCCGTTCCGTCATCAGATGCTGGCACTAGATTAGCGCTTATCATTGCCTTCCATGGAGGTGGTGGAGCTGGGGAAGACTTCCAGCAGCAAAACGAATTCGACCAGTTGGGTGAGCAGGAGAAGTTCATCATGGCCTACGCCATTGCTGAAGATGGCAGAACCAGTGCCGAAGGTGAATGGTTTTTGAATACCGCAGCAACCTCTCGCGCAGACAATGATTTTACTGAAGCCATTGTTGATAATCTGTCATCACAATACTGTGTAGATCAAGACCGACTATACGGTATAGGATATTCTCTAGGTTCGATGTATACCTATGAGATTGCTTGTCAATTAAATCACCGATTTGCTGCTGTGGCGTCATTTGCTGGCACAATGCCGGTCGATCCTGAAACATGTGACTTAATCGGGGGTATGGGGGTGTTACACATACATGGGAAACTAGACTACATCATTGATTATGATGATGACTGGGATTGGAAGGACGGTGAGCATGAGGGTGTTGGAACAATGAGTAGTGTTCCAGGTATGATTGATGCATGGTCGATGCGAGCCAATTGTGGGTCAAGTGAGACAGATGCGGATTTCTTCCTTGAGCACATAACTCACAGCGATTGTTTCGGTGGAGCAAGAGTGGAGCACTACGGTATGGAATTGTGGGAGCACACTTGGCCTGATGAGGTAGATGGAACCCCAACTTATCAATTAATGTGGGATTTTCTTAGCGATTTTACTAACTGATGTCGAAAAATCGTCAGGATAACTTCAGAGTAGGTCAACTCTAACAGGGTTAACTGTCACATCACCTTCAGCCTTAGCAGTGCTTCTGTGTGAGACATACAACAGGTAAGACAGTGTTACACAAACCATTGGTGCAAACAACAGTGGTAGTAGAACAGTCAAAGATTGCATGATAAAGAAAGCACTAAGGCTGACAAATCCGAGGATTATCCCGATGAAATTCGCAATCGGAAAAGCAGCATTTTCGTCCATTTTTTTGCGCAGCATAACTAGAACATGACCTTCGAGGTTTATATCATTGTGTTTTTGAAAATCTGGTATATTAGCAAACTAGTAGTTTGGCTGAGCCTATCCAAAATTAACGAATTCAAGGATTTAGACGACATACTCAGAGAGTATTCATGCATACCTCGAGCCGTTGACAAAAATTAGGTTGATCAGAAATTGGTAGATCAAAAACCACACAATTCCAACTATCCCTATGTATAGCAGAGAAGGGTCCTCACCACCTGAAATGAAAGAGTAAGCGATAATCGCTACGCCTAGCCCCACGGCAAAGAAAACGCGGTAAAAGATAGTTGCAACAATACTGCCCCGAGCAGATAACTCCTTCCAACCGTTGAAGCCAAACCATTCCTGAATAAAACCCATAACAGGTGATTGATTGAAAGTTATTTTATTATGTTTGAGCCGGCTATTGCTATTTTTAGGTTTACTTTGCATAAAATTTATTTTTTCGTATAAACAATTTTCA
>DUJJ01000189.1 GCA_013329865.1 Candidatus Poseidoniaceae archaeon | reverse complement strand
AAATCCACCAGACGGGTGGGCCGCTAAGACATGGCAATCCCACAAGGTAGCCAACCCAATTGGCAAATATTTGCATCACAAAAAAATGATAAAAAGATTTAGAAGCCTTATTTCTACCGCAGAGAAGCCTGATATTGTTCACATCCATACCGCAGCGGATTGGTCTTGGAAACGTAAAGCTCAATATGTCAAATTATGCAAAATTTACACAATTCCATGCGTTGTTCACATCCACAGTGGGAAATTCAGCCAATGGCTTGGAAACAAGAATAGTAAAAATGCCAACAGTTTTACAGCCATCACAAATTTCAGCCACTGTCGAGTTGTCGTGCTAACCAAAGGGTGGCAAAATGAATTATCAGATTTAATTGGACAATGCTCCGTTGTTAACAATCCGGTTGACCCGTCACTAAAATTTACCAACACAATCCGTAATGAAAAGCAAATCGCAATGTTAGGCAGATATGGTAAGGTCAAAGGTCATGAATTCGCAGCCAAGCTCCTGCAAAAATTACGTCAAGAGTATGACTCAGAAATATCGATGATTATGACTGGAACAGACAAGTTTAGCATTGACGGTCTTGAATGTCATGAATGGTTATCGGAGGAAGAAAAAACGAAACTACTGGAGTCATCAGGGATTCTAATCGTTCCCTCACAATTCGAAGGACAACCAATGGTAATGTTAGAAGGCATGCAATTCGGCATGAATTGTCTGGTCAGCGATCAAATAATTGACAGACCTAAATTGGTAAACTCAGCAAAGTATGGCGATATTGATGATTGGTTTAACAGCGTTATTTCAATCTTGAAGAATCCAGGTGACAAGAACGATATAAAAGCCGTTGCGAACCAGTTCAACATCGTAAGCATCAACCAACAATGGCGTGAATTATATCAATCATTGAGTGATTGAATACACTCTACAAGTGCCTTAACTGAATGTTCCCAGCCTAATTCTTGTTCAGCAAAGTTACGTGCTTCTTGTGACAGTTTAGAGAGTTCGGGTTGCGCAAGTTTTGAGAGCCAATCGATACAATCTGCGTGAAAGTCATATTGGGGAACTAATTTCATCCAATCGTAATTATTGTCATCAAATCTATGCCCATCATGATCGATGCCGAAAATCAATAACCCGCTCGCACAATATTCGCTGCGTTTGAGTGGGCTAGAAATCGCCCAAACGTCTAGTTCAGGCATGGGCAGTAACCCTATCGTCGAATCTCGCAAATGTCCCGCAACTTCGTCCTGCGACATTTGTGGATATACTGATATTGAGTTCATATCGGCTGCAATGGCAGATAATTGAGTGTAACAGTCACCATCGCCAATTAATTTCAATGATACATCAATACCAGCAGAATGACATTTTCTGACCAACATGGGCAAAGCTAAGATTCCGCGATGCTTGTCTAACCTACCGTGATAGACTAGTTTTAGGCCACTAATCGTTGCGGCAGGCGCAAAAGTATCAAGGTTAACTCCAGCAGGTAATTGGGTAAATTTCGTTGAATCCACTGTAACTCGCGATTGCACAAACTGTTGATGCTTTGATGAGACAACAACGCCCTTTGAATGCTCATGCTTTGCAACCAACCTCCACGCTCTGCGCCATACTGACCATTGCAACTTCGCTAGTAGACCGACATCGGCCGGAGGGCTGCGATCCAGTAGTATCCACGGTATATTCTTCTTGGACAATACAGGATATAATTGTGTGATTAATCGCCAGTCGACCACTGCAACTGTAGGCTCGGAGTGGTCATTACTTGACAGCCATTTTGCCATATTTTTTGCTAGTGAATAGCCTTTCAATCCAGCAATGTTACTACTTTTTATTCCTACATGGCGCCAAGATGTATCGCTATCTGGAATTGACGAATCCTTGTTGATTAAGTGAACCTCGAGCCCACTGTTTGTTAGCCCATTTGCTAACTCTCGCTGAGAGGTAAAACACATATCAGAGTATGAGTTTGCTGAAAACCAAAAAATTCTCATCTGTTCAACCCCGCAACTCGAATTCGACTAGTGATTTGATGCCTTGTGCTAAACTGACTTTAGGAGACCAGCCAAACGAGTTTACTACTTTCGATATGTCTGCACACGATGAGGTTATATCACCACTGCGTTTTCCCTGATAATTGATTTCAGGAATTTTAATGCCATTATCGGTCTGTGATATTGAGGTTATAATGAGGCTAAGTAATTCATTAATCGAGGTCTCTGTTTGGGTTGCGACATTGTAGACACCATTTTTGGTATTATTGCTATTCAATAAAATATGGGTTATCAAGTCGACGACATCTGATACGGCAATGAAGTCTCTGCTCTGGCTACCATCCCCGAAAATGGTTGGTGATTGACCGGAGATTATTCGCTGAATGAAGGAGGGAATTACCGCAGCATAACTGGAATTAGTATCCTGTCCGGGTCCATAGACATTGAAAAATCGTAAAATATGGACTCGGGGCTCTTTGGAAATCAATGAAAGCAAATCCTTCTCATTCTGAAATTTAGATTCGGCATATGGTGAAAGGCAACTACCGGCGGATTCCTCTACTAAGGGGACATCTTCGCAGTTACCATACACCGCAGCAGAAGATGCGAATACTACTTTTTTTATGTTATTTGAATTAGAATATTTGATTATGTTCAGAGTGCCGTTAAGATTGACCTCATCATTCAATTTTGGGTTCTCTATCGAAGCGGGGACAGAGGTTTGTGCCGCAAGATGAACTATGTGAGAGCACCCCTCGCCTGCTTGCTCAATTGATGGCAAATCCCTAATGTCGCCGTTATAGTAGTGTGCACCTAATTGGATAAGTGATTGTGCTTTCTTATCGCTGCTTGATACGGTGTCAATGACGCTGACTGTGAAATTATTTGCAAGCAACTCCTTGACAAGACTACGACCGATGAAACCTGCACCACCCGTAACTAGCACCCGCAAATTTTCATCCCCTGTTCTCAATTGCTATCTGATATGCAACAGAATAATTTTTCACAACTAATTCCCATGTCCGATTGTGTATTATCCAATCATATGCGTTATTACCAAGACTCGACATTAATTTTCCATCAGTGACTAAACGCTTGATAGTTTCAACCAGAGACGACAGACTGCCTGCTTGGTATAGTAATCCAGTCTCATTGTCGGTAATAATTTCCTCCAGTGCATCTAGATTTGATACCACCACTGCTCTTTTCATAGCCATTGCCTCAAATGGTTTTAGTGGCGTTACTAATCTAGTTACTGCTGTATCTGGCCTACTCACAACAAATATGTCGATTAAATCGTAAAATTGTGACACGAATTGGTGCGGAACCGGTCCCGTGATTATTGCACGATCGCCCAATTCTAATCTACCACACAGATTGCGTAATTCCTCCTGACCTGCTGTTCCACTCAATACCAATAACCGCACATCGAAACCCTGCTTCGTCAGTTCTGCCACAGCCTCAGCGGTCAAGTCAACTCCTTCCATTTCCCGCAGGGACCCTATGTAACCGATTACTCTGGTTAACGGCTCGATTCCAAGCGATGCCACAACCTGGTCGAAGGTTTCATGCTTTTCTAGATCATTTCCAGCAATAATCTGTGCAGCATTGGTTACTACGGTGATTCTTGCTGCATCAACACCACGAGAAATTGCCTCGTGCTTCAGAGTCTCACTAATACATACTACCGAATCGGCTGCGCGTAACACTTTATTCTCGAATCTCTGGAACCGACGATATGCTGGCCCATTTGCTCTCCATCTACCATTAGCAACTGCTGTCTCTTCCCACATCCCGCGCATTTCATAGACAAAGGGAAGGCCTAGTTTACGCGCAGCTTTGAGGGCGGGTAAGCCTACCCTGTAAGGTGTATGGGCGTGAATTAGGTCAGCTTTCTCTTGCTTTGCCACCTCAATAATTCGCTGCATAAAATAGCTCATGAGGATTTTTTCTTCCACAACTTTCCAAGCCAACTTTGTGAAATATCCCGGCGCCCTGAACAACTTGCCAACAATGTCTGATATGCTGCTGCTATTCCTATTATGCTCTTGTTTCTGTTTACTTCTCCCTTTGATTGTTTGACGCTTGACCAACTTCAAGCCAAATGAAAGCTTATTCTGATTATGTAATGGATGAACTGTTCTTAGATATCGAACGCCATTATCTGTGAAGTTATCGATCATAGTTTCACGCTGAGGATACCACGGTGACGTTAAGCCAATCACATCCTGCGGCTGATTTTGGAGAATCATTTGAGTTCTTACAGCATACCCGTTGACATCGGGGCTACTATTGGCAAGAACTTGCAACACCCTCATACTAACCCCTGCGCTTGAATAATAATGAAAAGGCCCTAAAGGGGGCAGTAAAAAATCTACCCAGCATTAAGGAATATGATCTTTCTATCGAGTCTAACCTATTCTTGCTAAGCCTCAAGGATATTAATTCGGTTTGCAATCTTAGCTCTTCAGCGATTACATTGTCGTAATAAGAAAGACCGAAATCTGTTGTTCTGTCGCACCTTGAGAAGTAGCTCAAGAGGTATTTGTCCTCTTCTTTGGTAAGAACGTTTAATGCTGCATGCTGAATCTTCGCGATTTGTAAATTACTAAGAATTACAGGTGTGATTATACTAAAATTCCAGAATGTATACAGAGGCCGATTCAACAAAAACGCCAACTCTCTTGCAATATTTGCCTCCTCACTTCTTATGGTATCGTCTATTATTATTGGTACATCATTCCTAAACAGCGAAATATTAGCAAGTAAACCAAAACGACCACTTTTTCCTGAAGGCCCGTCAACCAAAATTAACTGGTAATCCTCAGGTAAATTTTTTGCTAGTATATCTGCATCATACCAACTCACTGTTGAGCCCTTGTGATAAGTCTCTACCAGTGGACAGTGAATGTATGTCGATTCTGCGCAATAGCCAACCCAGTCTATATCATCTTCAACCGAATAAACACTGTATTGCTGTGTAAGTAGGTTTGTCCCTTCACCACTACCTAACTCTAGAATTGTAGAT
>DUJJ01000015.1 GCA_013329865.1 Candidatus Poseidoniaceae archaeon | reverse complement strand
AATGTCAGAAGTTCGTACTCACCAGTCTCATTGTTGAATTCAAATTGGAAATCATACCTTTCTGCATCCTCTTTACCATCCAATTCAAGCGGCGCAAAACCAGCGGCAACGACTGCGACAAAACAGTAGATTAGTAGTGCTAGCATGAGGGCAAACTTGGTTCCTTTGATATCTGCCAGTTTCCCAAAAACCAGCGTCATCGGGATTGCAACTATATTTACGGTTAGCAGAAGTAGCACGTTCATGCTTTGGTCTAGCCGCAAAACCGATTCACCAAAGGCACTTGCCATGCTTGCAATAGTATTGACACCGTCATAAAACAGCAAATAAGCAAGTAAAAAGAAAGCTAGCACTTTGAACTTCTTGATTTCTTTGAAGGTCTGAAATACCTGACTATAGGCAACCTTGGTCGCATTACCAAATCCTTTCCATTCCATGATTGAGGGGATTTCAGGCTCAGGGGTCCATTTAAACATCAGATAACCGAATCCCCACCACCAGATTGCTGAAGTTGAGAAGATTACTGCCATCTTAAAGTTGGTATCCCATGAGAATCCTAACAGGACGATTAGATGGAAAATAAGAATTGATGAACCACCAATAAACCCGTAGGCATAGCCCCATGTTGAAACATGGTCCTGACATTTTCTTGGCGCAAGGTATGGCATAAATGAATAGTAGATTACGTTACCGCCAGTGAATCCTATCGTCCCGATTGTGTACATCAGGGCGAGTATTATGTAACCTTGAGAACCAAAATATGGCGCTGCTCCCATCAGTGCTGTGAACAATATTCCAACCAATGTATACCACTTAAGCAATTTCTTCTTTATTGGCATTTTATCCGCAATTACGCCCAATGCGGGGGCGGTTACCACGACGAAAATCATGGAAAATGTCAACACCCAAGCGTAAAATGTATCACCGGATTGAGTTCCAGTAGCCGTATTGTAAAGCGCAGCCATTAGGGCTGGAGCGATTACCGTCATTACGGTCAGTGCATATGCCTGATTAGCCCAATCAAAGAAATACCAACTCTTCAGGGCCTTCCTTTTTTCATCACCCATTGCGTTAATTGTTTCTTTTGCAGAGAGACCTGAAAATTCATCTTCTGTTGCTGTCGCGACCTCAGACATGATGCTAAATGCCCCTGTTAGGCTTATCAAGTATATACCTACAGTGCAGGTCTAGAGTAACTTTTTACTAACTTTTACTTGATATCAGTGATCTCTGATGATTTTGTAACGTCCCAATGCTTCCATCCACATGATTTCCTTACCCGCTTCGATAGACATCTCCGGCTCCATTGGAAGAATCATCATGCTGTGGTCTCTCATGTTCATGGCGTGAACCTCGTCACCATCTATGTGAGTAACCATCGCAGTTCCTTTTTCAATCATTGGTACCTGAATATTATCAGTGACGGTTCCAACATGGGAGATTTTTTTGGCTGAGAATAGCGATACTAATTCTAGACGTGCCTTCGCCGAGCCGTGTTTTCCCGGCTTCGACTTAGAAATGCTGAGGATTTTGTAAGCCTCATCATCAACAACACAAAATCGACCTACTTTCAATGTCCTTATTTCTACTCTATCAGTTCCAACCATGGGTCTGCCTCATATTGCTGGTCTAGTGTTGGCTTATGACCATTGCCACTAGAATATTAACAATGGTCATAAATCACGAACGTCAAATCTGTTGCCGGATTGTTCCATGGAATGACTCACCATGATTTCTAACAAGGTATTGGCAACTTTTTCTGGAGCAACTAAATCACCATCTTTGTGGAACTGAATGAACCTATCGACCATTGGAAAATCTGCTTTGTCGGCAGACCTTATGGTGGCTTGCATGTCGGTATCAACTATTCCTGGTGCTATTGACACTGCACTTATGCCGTCTCTCTTACCTTCATCCGCAAGACATCGAGTCCACATATCAAGCCCGGCCTTTGATGTACAATATGCTGACCACGACTCGAGTGAATTCACCGCTGCACCACTGGATATGGTAGTGACTCTGCATCGACCAGCATTGACCATTGCCGGATAGAGTATCCTGGTCAATTGTTGGACTGATACAAGATTTACTACCAAGGTTTCATTCCACTTTGATTCATCGACTGTGAAAATGTTTCCAACAGGACCAATGATTCCAGCATTGTGAATTATTCCATTTATTGACGGATATTGAATAACAATCTCATCTGCGACTTTATTGATTTGCTTTGGTTGTGATAAATCGCACACGATTGCACATGATGAGCTATTGTGGGACTTTAGATAATTGTCTAGTTCAGTTAACTCCACAGATTCCCTAGCTAGACCAATAATTGTGTATCCTTTGGTCGCTAATAATTCACATATAGACCTACCCAAGCCTTTGGAGGCACCAGTGACCACAAATACTAGGTGTTCGGTCATTCGACCACTACTCTGCATACATTTCGAGCAATTCTAACGTAATGATTTGTAATGCCTCTTCATGAGTCGCTTCTAGATTTACCGGGCATGCAACGCCATTGTTAGCCGCATCAAGCCAGGTTCTCGCACAGATACACCACCTATCACCAGGTTTCAATCCAGGGAAGTTGAAATGAGGGGCAGGAGTTATCAAATCATTGCCTTTAGACCTCGCAAACTCAAGAAATTCTTTCGTCACGATCGAGCAAACAACATGCATGCCGCGGTCGTTACTGTCGGTATTACAGCAACCATCCCGATACCAACCAGTCAGTGGATCCATCGAACATTCTTGTAGTGCTTTCCCAAGAACGTTGACGCTTGGATTCATGATTGACCCTCCTTATGAACTTACATTAATACTTGTAGAAACCTTCGCCAGACTTTCTACCAAGTTTACCTTCAACGACCATTGTTTTCAACAGTTCTGCGGGAGCGTACTTGTCATCATTTAGTCCTTCATGTAGCACATTCATAATGTGCAGGACGGTATCCAAGCCGATCAAATCAGATAGAGCAAGCGGACCGATTGGGTGATTCATCCCCAACTTCATTATGCCGTCAATTGCCTCAGGCTCAGCCACGCCCTCTTGCAGTGCCAATATTGCTTCATTTAACATAGGGCACAAAATCCGATTGGAGATAAATCCCGGAGAATCATTGCATGATAGGGCCGTTTTTCCCATTTGCTCTGCGGCACTAACGACAATCGAATTAGTTTCATTGCTGGTTTGACTACCGTTGATTATCTCTACCAGTTTCATTATGGGCACGGGGTTCATGAAATGCATACCAATTACCTTGTCTGGCCGGCTAGTAGCTTCGGCAATGGTTGAAATTGAAATAGACGAGGTATTTGATGCTAGAATACAATCAGCTTTGCAAATTTTGTCCAGTTCGGCAAAAATCTCGATTTTAAGTTCTAATATCTCAGGCACTGCCTCAACAACTAAATCGACATCATGACAATCATTTCGCTCAGTGGATAACTTGATTCGAGCAATCGCTGAATCGGCATCACTTTGGCTAATTCGCTCTTTTGCGACAAGTTTGCCCAGGGATTTCTTTATCGTATTGATTCCTTTTTCGACATACTCCTGCTTGATATCAACCATCAACACTTCATATCCGGCACTCGCAGCAACCTGAGCAATTCCATTACCCATTTGTCCTGCACCAATAACTGCTATCTTCATCATAACCTTTCAGTTACCCGAAGCGTAACCGCCTATTGAATATGCGCATTGACGGTTGCAATCGCCAGATTTGCAACATAAGTGGTAGCCCGAGTCGGATTTGAACCGACGTCGGCGGGACCAAAACCCACCATGATGGACCCCTACACTATCGGGCTGGGTAGTCAGTGGGACACGCCCTAGTTTTTTTTCTTGTCGGATGAATCAAGACAAAATATCTCCTAGGTATCCATCGGATATTTTCGACCTGGCACTAATTACGAACTCACTGAGGTCAATACCTTGCTGTGATTGATATAGCATCGCTTGCAAACCCATGTCAAGTTTGTCAATCTGCTTCACAAATCGCGCTTCAGGGCTGGCACCTGAATCATAATCCGTTAGGATGCCTAACCATTCAGGAGCAATTTCCGACATGGCAGCATGTTCCAATTGAGATTTTTGACTTGTATCATCATGAGGTGTCAAGTCGCCAATCTTGACCTCAGGTAAGTCATGAACTATGCACATGGTCAAGATTTTCACGAGGTCTAGTTCCTTAGGTGCTAAACGCAATGCTAGGATAGCCATACCCCATGAATGGGCGGCAACCGATTCAGGGTTATTCACGCCAGACCTAACCCATCCTGTTCTCGGCAAATTTTTCAATTTCAGCATTTCGCTTAACTCATCTCGCATATTCGTGGGTGCATGCAAGAGGTCAAAACCTAAGCGGATGTTTGATTACCATGGAAAAAGGTAAGCCCGAGTGGTGGGATGATGCTGTCAAGTTCCTAAAACAGGATGAGTTACTTGGAGAAGTGGTAACGAAATACCCAGACGGATCCCTTGAAGGGAAGGGTAAGCTATTTGAGACGACGATTCGATCCATTGTTGGCCAACAAATTTCGGTTATTGCCTCAGATGCAATATGGGGGAGATTACTCGCACTGCTTGGCATAGCATCCCCGGAAAATGTATTGAAATTTACCGAAGCAGAATTAGCTGCCTGTGGGTTGACTAGACCCAAGGCAAGTTACATTTATGGGTTAGCAGAAAATTCAGAAGAGTTACTCAATCAAGATTGGAACAATATGAGTGACGAGGAAATAAAACGCCATTTAGTCAAATTTCGCGGTATCGGCCCGTGGACAGCTGAAATGATGTTGATGTTTTCATTCATGCGCCCTGATGTATTCAGTATTGGCGATATAGGTTTGGTCAAAGCGGTCAAAATTCTGGTTCCTGATGTAATGGACAAAGAATCTATAGAAAAGATTGCAGAAAGATGGTCGCCGTACCGTACGGCAGCATCATGGTATCTTTGGCGGATGATTGACCCTGTGCCGGTAGGTTACTGACACAACAACGGCTTTTCCGATTGGTAGTCAGGTGCATTAAGACCGAACTCATAAGTGTTTTTTGCGGTACTTGTTCTGATCAATAACGAGCAAGGTGACTCATCAAGTTCCTGCTGCTCATTGTCAACTGTTACCGAAGCCCAAACCCACCACATAGCATTTTCATCACCGGTGAATGTAACATCAACTGATTGAATTATCAGTTTACTAACCAGCTGTCCATTATCTATTACCTGAACGGTTGATGTCATAACTAGGCTACTGCCATCGAAGGTATAACTAGAGCCGGGATAAATTTGGTTGTTGAAACCATTATCACCATCGAATTCAAATGCTTGGCCATCAGATTTTATCCAAGTCCCCTCAATTGGCTCTGTTGATTGTGGAATCATAAACATCAATGCAACACCACCCAAGAGCAGCAAAATCACAGCTGTAGCATATAAGACATTTCTTTGCTTGAAAAATTCTGTGGTTTGTTTAGTAAGCGGATGATTACGTATGTTCGTCAGTTGGTTGCTGAGTTTAGGTTGCTGGCTAGTACTCGGATAATATGCCTGAAATTGGGTTGCAGATTGCGCTTGAGCATTATTTTCTCGAATAGCATCTTCATTGCTATCTTTTCCACCAGTTTTTTCATCCATTTAGTCCCAACCATGATCAAATTTCATTCAACAACTCGCTTGTATACTCTGGCTCTCTTGTGGCAAAAAGTGGACAGCTTTTACATGCTGATTTATTCCGACGTTTATACTTGTGACAACATTCAGATTTAAGTTTATTTTTTGATTTCTTTTTTGATTTCTTGTTGTTCTTACTGAATCCGACAAATTCTGATTGTTCCACTAAACTAACAATCGATAGATTTGGTGTAGTTATGCTAGCGTCGCTGGTGCCACATGCCGGACATGTGGACCAGCTTGTTTCAATGTGGCTCTCACATTCGCTGCATTCCGCCATTGTCTTTAGATAGATTAGGGTCGCCTAATAATATTTCGGGACGCCTAAACATAATTACTAAAAGTAGCATGGTTTAGCGCAATTGCGATACCATGAGTTTTCGTAGGTTTATACCCGGAATTGCCACAATGATGCTGCTTATTGCAGTCTCAAATCTAGGTATAATGCTTGATGATTCGGATGATATTGAATCAATGCTAACCTCAGCCCGAGACGACGACTTCTGTGAGGATAATTACACCACTGAAGCAGCCTGCAACGCCGATAGTCAGTGCGAATGGGATGCGGAAGACGACCCTTCAGATGAGGACTATCCGGGTGAGTGCGAAGAAGCCGATGATGATGACGATGACGACGATGAAGACGAAGATGACAATGGGTCCGAATCTGGCAACAACGGTAACAACGGCAACGGTGGAACGCTACCCACAGACACAGATGGTGATGGTGAAGCAGATGACACCGATTCTGATGATGACAACGATGGCGTCGATGACATGTATGATGCCTTCCCTCTAGACGCCTCAGAACAATACGATTTTGATTCAGATGGAACGGGGGATAACGCTGACACCGACGATGATAATGACGGTTATGCTGATAATAATGATGCGTATCCATTCGATGCCTCAGAGCACGCAAATTTTGACGGAGACAACCTAGGTGACAATGCCGATCCGGATGATGATAATGATGGTGTTGATGACCAATTTGACTTATTCCCTTACAATCCCGATGAACAGTATGACCATGATAGTGACGGCATTGGAGACAATGCTGACAATGACGATGACAACGATGGCTACATCGACACACAGGATGCTTTTCCGTATGATTCCACCGAGCACCGCGATAATGACGGCGACGGTATCGGTGATAATGCAGACTTAGACGATGATAACGATGGGATTAATGATACTGAAGATACAGATACTGAGCAGTTAGAAGTGGT
>DUJJ01000066.1:4784-6478 GCA_013329865.1 Candidatus Poseidoniaceae archaeon | reverse complement strand
GACATGATTTTTGTGATCGAGCCTGCTAAGTCAGGTATAGGGCGGTCAAGAATCTGGGCTGACTTCTTAGCAATCGCCGGTAAAATATCGTTGATTAACTCAAATTTTTCTTTGGTCTTAGCCATTTTCTTTTTCTTCTCCAAATGTTTTCTGAGACCGCGACCCATTTCTAGCATAGCCTTGCGAACCTCTTCCATAACCTCGCCATTTTCTGCTAAGGCTTCCTTTGCCTCTGAGGTGAATTGGACATTCGTGCTCGCAAGGTGCACAAGAATTGCTGCTGGACCTTTCGGGACTCCCCTGCCGCCGGCTTGGTCAAGGCCATACTGTCGCCAATCTACCGATTCGATAGCCTTGGTTAACAGACAGCCGCCCTGTTGATACATCAGGGGCACTCGGTTGGCAAATCGTAATACTTCTACCGGCTTGTCAGAAGCCATATCGCCGCCAAAAATCAAGCCCACTTCGACTTGATATGGATTCCCTTGCGAGACATTAGGAGCCCTTGTCATGGTAGTTGCATAACGGGAATCAATAGTTTTTGACAGGCCCTTCTTGATTAGCATCTCCTCAATAGGCGACAGACAATTAGTTGGTGGGTTGAGTAATTTTACCGGTTTCCCATTGAATAACCTCTCACCTTGGAAAGCCTCTAACAACGCGCGTATCTGCTCAGGAGATGTCTGTTTTGGCTTTACTTTAACATCTAATTCTGCAGCTGCGCACAATTCCTTGGCGGCTCTCGTGGAAACACCGGAAAAATTTGTGCGCAAGAATACTGAAAGCCTCGAATCTTTAGACTCCGTCAACATCCTCTGCAATTGTCCTAACTCAATACCGTGTGGATGTGGTTTGATTGACTCAACCTTACCAGGCAATCGCTCCGTAACTCTTGGCCAGTGATGGACCTCACCGTCAGGATCGGTGAACGTTATTTCGGCGTGTGGATTGACAATACTTGTCATGCGCAAATATTGCCAAACGCTTTGGCGGCCCTTCTGATACTTTGCCTTCATTCGAGTTGTAACCTCAAGACCGTGCTTCTTCATTTCACCATCATCATGTTGCCATATTTCCCGACCAGAATTGCTTTTTGTGGCCTTATTCTTTCTAGTATCTAAACCGATATCGACAACTGCTGCGGTTGATTCTGTGGCGATTTTTGATTTAACATGGGTTGGCTTTCCCGTGGTTAATTGACTATACATAACCACACCGGTAATCCCGATACCTTGCTGACCGCGTGACTGACGTATTGCGTGGAATCTTGACCCAAACAAGAGTTGTCCGAAAACCTTCTCAATACTTTTCTGAGGTATTCCCGGGCCGTTATCTTCCACAACCAATTCGATGATGTCTTTCTTAGTATCAATCTTAGATACTTTTACTTTGATGGTAGGAAGTATACGCGCCTCTTCACACGCATCCAAGGAATTGTCAACTGCTTCTTTTACCGCAGTTATTAGCGATCTGACTGGAGAATCAAACCCTAAAAAGTGTTTATTTTTCTCAAAGAATTCTGAAATTGCGACTTGTTTTTGATTCGAGGCTAGTTTTTGCGCGATACCTGACATGTCTGTCACTCCGTCTCTGGTCCTCCTCAGTCCGAATGACTTCGGGCCAGCAACAGTGACTTTCGATTACCGACGGTTCATAAAAACTAACCTCATTATTTTGCTGCCGAGGCCTTTTAT
>DUJJ01000066.1:3239-4378 GCA_013329865.1 Candidatus Poseidoniaceae archaeon | reverse complement strand
CCGGATTGCCAAGAGGAGATTTTTCCAGTAAAAGCCGAAGTTGCAACAGTTAATGGACTGGCTAAATACAATTTCCCTGGGCCTGAACGACCTTGGAAGTTACGATTAATTGCCGATACTGTGACTTGTTCTTCGGTGACAGAGACGCCAGGTCCTGCACCAATACAGGCGCCGCAACCGGGGTCAATTAGTTTGACTCCAACCTTAGTAAATAATTCATGCCAACCATTTTTCACAGCTCTATCTTTGACGATGCCAGAACCATACTGTATGTAAAATTCAACACCATCTGCTACTACCATTCCAGCATCATCAGCGGCTTGACATACTTGAGCATAATAGGCAATATCATCCTCCTTGCCAGCGGTGCAAGAGCCACCATAAGCGATATCAATCGCCACATCACCAATTTCAACGATTAATGCCCCATTGGTTGGATCGCTTGGTATACCTTCATTTGGATTACCAGGGTGAGCTACCATCGGCTCAATGTCAGACAGGTTGATGATGTGAATACCACCGTCATAATGGGCGTCTTTATCTGGCGTTACCGCTAATCGCCTCATTTCATCAACCGATAAATCAGGCATTGCACTCTTCATCCACGCAAATAGAGCTTCATCGGGTTCGCATATACCCGTTCTTGCTGAACACTCAGTCGCCATATTACACAGCGTTGCGCGCTCATCGATGGATAGGCTACTCAATCCGGGACCGCCAAATTCCATTGAGCGATTTAGGGTCAGTTCTTTACGGGCATGGTCTGCAAGGATGTAGAGAATAACGTCCTTCGCTGTGCAGCCGTGGTTAAGTTCGCCAACCAATTCAAAACGAATTGACTCTGGAACTTTTACAAAAGTGAAGCCGGCACTAATCAAGTTGGAGTATTCTGTCGCACCAACACCCCATGTAAGTGCGTTGGATGCCCCACCCATACAAGTGTGAGAATCGGTGGCCTGCACGAAGTCACCTACCTCGATAAATTCCTCGCGAGCGACTTGATGACAGATTCCGGGCGAGACGCCGTCCACGGCTGAATAATCCCTAACTGAGGTGTGTTGTTGGAATGTCTTTTGCAAGTCACGCAGGGTCTGTACTTTGTCCATAAAAGGAACAAATTTTGGATTGTGGTGGGCATA
>DUJJ01000066.1:2182-2855 GCA_013329865.1 Candidatus Poseidoniaceae archaeon | reverse complement strand
TCAGCACCATATTCCTCAGCAAGGAATGTGTGCACTTGTGCAGTGGTAAATTCGTGAGAATAACCAGATTGAACCTGAGTAATTACTGGGTCATGCGGTTTAACGCATTGTCCAACTTCCTGTCCAACCAAATTGCGGGCGATAATTTTCTCAGCCATGGTCATTGGTTTAGCTTTCGTACTGATGGGGGGCAGTGTTATTCCACCCGCTTTCAGTGTCTTGGCAAAAGGAAATAGTCCGCCTTTTTCGATGATTATTTTTGTCACTTCATCGTATTTTTTCGTGAATTTTGCCAGTGGTATTTTTTCTCCTGCCTGCAATCTTTCTAGGATTCCGTAATCTCCCATCAGTTGACCAAGATTGATGTTGTTGCGTTCGTGGATAGGGGCAAATGAAGCCGCGATGACTATTCTTATACCAGCCCATCTTTCACATTGTGCAGCGGTTTCTCTACTGGAACCTGTGCCTTTCCTCTGCCCCGATACAATCACTTCGAAATTGCCATTAATCAAAGCATTTTCATTGAATACTCTCAACCCGTTATGTTTCAGGCCCGCATATGCATTTTTTGCTATCTCGGACGGTTCATGGTCGAAACAAACCCATGCAGGTGTCATAACGTCAGTGTTTATGTCATCAAGTAAATCATCAGGATTGATATCTTTCATTTGCA
>DUJJ01000066.1:0-1792 GCA_013329865.1 Candidatus Poseidoniaceae archaeon | reverse complement strand
AAATAGAACTCGCTTACCCGGTGTAAGGCCAATTTCCCGCTCCGCTTGGCCCGCACCCATTGCAATCATTTCTCGCAAGGTTGCATTGTGTATAACCATTGACCTAATTTTGCGATAAACTATATGACGGACGCGATGATTCTACTACTCCCGTTTGGGTTTTTTCACTCTGCCAAAAGTGCATAAATTTGGCATAAGTTTCATATAACCTAGCACAAGGGGTTATTACTGTTACCCTATTTTCATAGGGGGGGAATGACAAATGGATGAACAACAAGTTGAGGATATAGTAAAGTGTAGTGATTGTGGAAGTAGAAATTTGACTCGAGATGAGACTCGAGGCGAAGTGGTTTGTGATGACTGCGGGCTTGTTTTAGAAGATAATGTCATAGACCAAGGTGCTGAATGGCGTGTTTTCTCTCCAGAGCAAGGTGACCAGAGGGCTAGGACTGGTGCACCAATGACTGTTATGCTACACGACAAAGGTCTCTCTACCGATATCGACTGGCAAAACAAAGACTACAGTGGAAAAACCATCAACTCACGTTACCGATCACAATTTTACCGAATGCGAAAGTGGCAAAAGCGCAGTCGTGTTTCAAATGCCACAGAAAGAAATTTAGCAATGGCACTTGCTGAGCTTGACCGAATGGCTAGTCGACTAGAATTGCCAAAGTCAGTGCGAGAAGCAGCGGCTGTCAACTACAAAAAAGCGGTCGACAAGCGTTTAATTCGTGGTCGCTCAATTGAAGGCGTTGCTGCCGCATCGCTTTACGCAGCATGTCGTCAATGCGGTGTTCCACGAACGCTGGATGAAATCGGACAAGCATCTCGAACGGGTCGTAAAGAAATTGGTCGGACTTACCGATTTATGGTCAGAGAGTTGAAAATGAAGATTATGCCAACAGGTCCTGAGGACTATATTTCTAGATTCTGTTCAGGGCTGGGTTTAGATGCCGAAGTCGAAGCAAAGGCCTATGAATTGATTAAAGCCGCTCAGGAGAAGGAATTGACTAGTGGACGCGGTCCAACTGGTATAGCAGCTTCAATTATTTACATCGCTTCCGTATTGTGTGGTAAGCGAAGAACTCAGCGCGAGGTTGCTGAAGTTGCTGGTGTGACCGAGGTCACAATCAGGAACAGATACAAGGAATTGATTCAGAATCTGAATATTGAACTTGATATTTGAGCCAAATATCTGGTTGGTGACAATGAATAAAAGCCGCTCTGAGATATCTCAGGTGGTGTTTGAGAAAGTAGCAACATTACTGGTTGAGGCTTTGGAGCGTGGGACAAAATCTTGGCCATTGCCATCCCCACCAATAATTGATACCGACTTTCCCGTCATACAACCCATCTCTCCCCAAGATTTGATAGAGCAGGGTCTTGGTTTGCTGAGTGCTGACCGCGGAATGTTTGAATACAAACTTAACAGTATTGTAGACCTTGTCGTACCTCATCGAATGAATTTAACAGACGATCCATATCTGATTCACCAAAAGTGGTTGGTAAAGCGGACTAATATGGTTGCAGAACGGCTGATATTCTCAATCAATACTGAATGGTTAGCGAGTGCGCTTGACCCAAACGCACCTGATACAACTAGGTGGTGGCTTAGCATAGCATTACTGAATGGGTTGTCGATAGGCCCTCTTGGTCAACCCATCCATCAAGGCTATCACCTCCTAGAATCGATCGCAATTGGTGAAAGACCGGGTAGTTGGCACACCCAACCACGGGCCGGGCCACATCAGGTTGATTGGAACCCTAATGCGGTGGTCCCTAGAATTAC
>DUJJ01000143.1:2047-3621 GCA_013329865.1 Candidatus Poseidoniaceae archaeon | reverse complement strand
TCACGACCCGTATAACTTGATAGAAACACTCCCACTGAACCCCGGAGGACAAGTCGATGTTGACATGCTGAGAAGGCGATTACTAGCCTACCTCACAGATGCCGGGACAATTCGTGAGCGGTTCAAAAATGATTCAGGAGGCCCCCCTCCTTATTGGTTGATAGTATTAGACGACGTACATCACATTGAGGAACAATCAGCAAAACTACTCGGTGCGATTCTTCAGATATCGCAGAACTCTCCATTGAGAATAATTATGATTTCTCGGAAGCGGCCAGCAGTCTACGATCGACGCGATGTTCACACCAGAGATTTAGTCTCCGAGTTGTCACTAAAAGGCCTGTCAAGGGATGAATTAGAGACCTGGCTCAAGGAATTAGAAATCTCAAATGATGTCGAATCAATATATCAGAAAACTGGCGGCCACCCGTTAGCTTTGGAACTTTTCGAGTTGTATGGCCAATCTCTCCACGTCGATTGGTTACAGTTCATTGATGATGAAATATTATTCAAACTACCGAAGGATGAGCAAAAATTGCTTTCCGAGTTGGCGCAAAGTAATACACCTCTGCCGTGGAAAGAGTTAGCAGAGCGGGCATCTTGGTCCGGTGCGCCGCCAAAGTCTCTGATTTCTTACGGGATATTGATTGAGCTTGAGGATGGAATGTGGCTTCATGAAGCGCTCAGAGAGCGATTGTTGAGGGCTACAGGTTAGGTTCAGAAATCGTCAGCACCCATGTGCTGGTCAATCCAATTTAGCAGTGCTGGTTTTGGCATTGCTCCGCTTTGTTTACCCACTAGGCTGCCGTTATGATACAAGAATAGCGCCGGAATTCCTCGAACTCCTAACTTACCAGCGTTGGCTGGATTTGAATCGGTGTCAACCTTGGCAATCAGGATTTCTCGCTCGTTTGCGACTTGTTCTAGAACGGGGGCAAGCGACTTGCATGGGCCACACCATGGTGCCCAAAAGTCTACCAAGACCCACTCACTGTCCTTAACGGAATTCTCATACTCAGCATCGCTTATAGAACGAACTTCACCCATGTGCTCACTAGGGTTTCCTGATGCGCGGGGTATTATGATACTTTGTGCGGCAAATAATACAATTTTAAACAAAATGCTCATGAGAATCAACCATTTGGCATATAATGTTCTGCTATGATTATTGCGCCCAGTATCCTAACCGCTGACCTGTCAAATTTGGGCGAGTCTTGTAAAGAAGCGATAGACGCAGGTCTTGACCGACTTCATCTTGATGTGATGGATGGCAATTTTGTCCCAAACATGACTTTTGGTCCACCAGTAATCAAGTCGCTCAGGGAATTTTTCCCGTCAGATGTGATATTTGATGCTCACCTAATGATCAGCAATGCGGAAGCATGCTATTTGGATTATATCAATGCTGGCTGTGATCATATTTCCGTTCATGTCGAAGCAGTTGTTCATTTACACCGATTGGTTATGGCCATCAAAGATGCAGGAGCAACAGTCGGAGTGGTTCTAAATCCCGCAACACCATTGGAATCAATCGTCGAAATATTACCAGAAATCGACTTAGTGTTGATAATGAG
>DUJJ01000143.1:1373-1714 GCA_013329865.1 Candidatus Poseidoniaceae archaeon | reverse complement strand
GTAAATCCAGGTTTTGGTGGTCAGTCGTTTATCTCGTCTGTCGAACATAAAGTTAGACGCCTAAAACAGTTGATTGACCAACAGGTTGCAACTGGAGGGAAATCAGTTCAAATTCAAATTGATGGGGGAATTAAATCGCACAATATCGCGATGGTCAGTGAGTGGGGAGTCACTAACTGCGTTGTTGGATCGGGCTTGTTCAACGATCGTGCAAGCGTGAAAGAGAATTTAAAAATTCTTCATACAGCCCTTGAAGTATAACACAGCGATGGTGACAATGTGCGCATTCTCGTTGTGTCCTTATTGTATCCCATTCCAACCAATGTTGCGCGTGGGACATT
>DUJJ01000143.1:0-993 GCA_013329865.1 Candidatus Poseidoniaceae archaeon | reverse complement strand
GTAAATCCATTACCTAGGATGCTCAAGTATCAAGAGACACGGAGATCGACCCTAACCGGTGTTGCCAAGGCGCCTATCCATTTTGACCACGGAGGGGTTGCTGTCTTTGCTCCAAGATTCTGGGGCTTGCCGGGTAATCCATATCCTTCAATTACGCTGCGTAGTATGAGAAAATTAGCGAAAAAAACCACCACCTGGCTCGGAGATTGGCGACCTGACGTGATTGTTTGTCATACTATTTGGCCGGTAGCAGAGTTAGCGAGCCGCTTAGCGAGGCAGTGGAAAGTCCCTTGGTTGTCTGTCGTCCACGGCCATGACTTTGATGTTGGGTTGGACAATCCAAATACTAATGACCAAATCCTACGATTAGCAAAAGATTCGAGCCAATTGATTAGTGTATCACCGCGTTTGGATGACATTGCGCAATCACACGGTGTGCAAAAGCACGCTGTTGTTAGATGTCCCACTGCAGTAGAGGACGAATGGCTTACTGCGCCCAAAGGGTGGCGAGGACGCTGGCGGAAAGATAAGCTTGACATTTTATTCCCTGCTGACCCAAGACGGCCGGAGAAAAATCACTATCTTGCCTTACAAGCTGGTGAAGAATTGGAAACACGCGGCTGGGTGGTTGGTATTACTACTCTAAGACAACAGCCGCGTAGTATTGTCTGGGATCGCATGCTTGTTGCCGATGCCACTATAATCACCTCAACTAGGGAATCTGGACCATTAGTGGCACGTGAGTCACTTGCTTGTGGCACCCCTGTAGTTTCGGTAAAGGTTGGTGATGTGGCAGAATATTTACCAGACTTTTGCGTTGTTGAAAATTACGACGCAGTAGAATTAGCCGACGCTATTGAACAGTCTTTGCAAAACGATTGGCATAATGGCTTTTCAACTCCAGAACATTATTCATTTGACTACATCAAGAATCAGTGGCAATCAGTGCTCGCCAACCTCGTGGAGTGAAAACGAATAGTATCAAGCCGCTGA
>DUJJ01000018.1:4236-5168 GCA_013329865.1 Candidatus Poseidoniaceae archaeon | reverse complement strand
GCGTGCTGATTAACTGCTTCAACGCTCTTTGCGGTGTCTGCAACTGGAATAAACGGCATGTCTACATAGATTAGTGTGCGATCAAAATCACTGTTGATGAATATCTCTCGTGTTTCATCAGTTATTGAAGCATAAAACACGTTTAACAGGAAAATCTGTGATTGTTTGGTTCCGGGGAGACCAAAGTTGTCTGGTTGTATTAGTAAATCCCAAAATGATGCGTCAGCAGTTATTTCATTGTTCAGCAATACTTCAGCAGTCTCTTTGATGTCATCAGGCAGCGGTGTAACATTGACGAACTCGTAAAGTTGCGCACCCGAAACAGTCGGCGCAATTCCCGTTGATTTCATCAAGAACACAATCGAAACTGCCGAGGTATTTTCGACAGTATTTAATTTACTTTCCAACTGATCTATCCGTTTCAGATTTTCTGCTGGATCGTCATTACCAGTGTCTTGGTCGTTAGTATCACCAGTCACGTTAGCATGTATCAAAATCATACCAATCTGTCCAGCGTTGAAGTCACTGCTGTATTGTTTCATCTTAATTACCGGGTCCTCACCTTCTGGCGCCATTCCCAACAAATCGATATTTTCCTCAACGTTGCTCTGGCCTAGCGTTGCTGAGATTAAGATTAACATCAGGAAGAACCCAATAATTGCGCGATTGTATTTTACTGGAGCGTCGACTAATCGGTCAAACGCTTTCAATGGTGGATGCTTTGGTTTGCGTAAATCGAGCAGTAATGTTAGATTGGGTACCATAAATATGGTTAATATGTAAACAATTACGATACCACCTGATAGTGCAATACCAACAGTTTGGATCGGTGCCATTGGCGTGAAAACTAGTGAAATGAAACCGATGACCGTGGTGACAGCTGACAAAAATACCGCTTTCCCAGTTGATGATAATGATGCTTTCATCTTCTC
>DUJJ01000018.1:907-3844 GCA_013329865.1 Candidatus Poseidoniaceae archaeon | reverse complement strand
TGCCAATAGAATCGGTCCGACAATAATGACGGTCATAGTCACTTCATAATTGGTCCAACCGATAAGCCCAAGTGTCCAGAACACTGCGCACAAGGTTGGTAATCCCGCAATAATTACTACCTTTATCCCCTGAATTGGACGGATACCTGTGATACCTGTTTGCAGCAGATCAGAATGGAAAATAAACAACCCCAGAGCGACTAGTACTACTGCAGTGGGAAAGATTTCCCAGAATAGTTTGAAAGAGAATTCCGTTACTGCATTGGTTATTGGAACCGGACCGGTTAAGGTCATTGTAAGATTGAGGCTTTCCCAAGTACAGACACCTGTCTCTGGGTCTGGCACACCATCATTATTCACATCATCACAATATCTTTCTTCTTTGCTAAATTGGTCAAGTTGGGATTGTGTTCTCGCAATCAAATCTTTTGCCTCAACTTGGTCAGAGACAGCAACCGCCATTATCGCTCTATCGAGAAGACCATCGGGGCCTTCACAGTCGCGTTCACCTGTTGTGCAGACATCTCTGGCTAATTTGTCTAAACCGGGTGTAGGACTTCCATCATCTTCATACATTTCACCGATGACTAGGTCTATCGTCGGTTGACTCGGGATTTCATAGGAACCACCAAATTGTTCATCGGTTTGAGCAATTAAATCGTTTAATGCCTCAGCTGCTTGCGCACTAGCACATTCATCTTGTCCTGCTGCGCAACCCAATT
Source organism: Candidatus Poseidoniaceae archaeon (assembly GCA_013329865.1). Lineage (GTDB taxonomy): Archaea > Thermoplasmatota > Poseidoniia > Poseidoniales > Poseidoniaceae > MGIIa-L1 > MGIIa-L1 sp8725u. The sequence goes on along the minus strand of DUJJ01000018.1, from coordinate 3,122 downwards.
GCCCAAGTTCATTGATGAATGCTTCACGAACTCGCGGCGCACTGGAATTGACTTCTTTCAATACCGTAGACAAAGACAGAATGTAGATGACATCATCATTGATAGAATCTGATAGATAGGGGTTAAGTTGGTTTTCCACATAACTCATTTCCTGAAGGATCCTTTGATCAGTGATGTTTCTAGTGCCTGATTCGACATAGATAATCATGACGTTAGTAGACCAATCGTCCTCTACAAGCTTAATCAATTCCGCAACCTGACTGCCTTCTGGCAGATATACTTCGAGGTCACCGTTTACATTCAGTGCTGGCTCGTCTGGATTGTCATCAAATCTGGTATCGTCGAGAAAACCCGATTGGGAGACAAAGAATGCCGTAAGCATCAGAAAGATTACCAATACTGCAACAGGGTATTTGGTAATAGCACCAGTAGCTCCATGTTTTTGCCACTCTCGCTTGAAGCGGTCGGGTGCCTCAAGCACAGCATCGATCGCTGACTTGGCTCGAAAGTCTTTAACGCGCGCGGTCAAATCCACTGCACCAGATTGAATTTTCGATTTACTATACTCGGCCAGGGCGCCGATTCGCTTGGAAAATTTGCGACTTTCACTAGATGGTTCGGAAGAATCATTCCCATCAGCCATAGCCTTCCCCGATAACACGAGAAGTCCTCGCTTGAAAGGTTTACCGACATTATGATTATCCCGACATTTGAATTTCTCTTAATGCGTTGGTTTCATATCATGTAAGTCGACGGCGGCATGGACCCGTGCCGGTTACGAGCGTGGGGCCGGTGAGGCACATGCCAACTCCAAGATTAAACGAAAAACGCTGGTCTGTTGACCTTGAGAAAAAAATTCAAACCGAGCACTCAGCAGACGATCAAGAATATTCCAAGAGATATGGTTTCAATCCTGAGTCTGGGAAAGAAATATTTGTGATTGATACACCACCGCCCTACCCCTCTGGCACATGGCACATCGGGGCAGTAGCCCAATATTCTATGATTGACGTCATTGCAAGGTCACAGCGTTTACTGGGTAAGGAGGTATACTTTCCATGGGGTGTCGACCGGAATGGTATAAACATAGAATTTACCGTTGAAAAAAATACCAAACGTAAAATGAAAACCTATGACAGAGCTGAGTTCCTTGAATTGTGTAAAGAGACCATCGAAGAATTTACCCAGGCGATGAGGAACACTGCCCGCCGTGTCGGACTCTCGTGTGATTTCACGCGTGAATATCTTACAGATGCCCCGGATTACCGTTCAGTAACCCAGTCAATATTTGTTGAATTATTCAAAAATGGCACCATTGTTGAAGATCTTAGGCCAAACATCTACGACCCTGTAGAAGGCACAACTATCGCCGACGCCGAGGTTGAAAGACTCTCTAGGAAGACCAATTTGGTAGATGTTATTTGGCAACTTGACGATGGAACGGAGGTTATCATTTCCACTACTAGACCAGAACTAATCTGCGCTTGTGGTGTCGTTGTAGTTCATCCTGAAGATGAACGCTATCAACATCTTGTTGGTAAGGAAATATCGTTGCCGCTACCGGTTGACGGTCGTGAAAAATTCGTCAAAATACAAACTCATCCATCTGTCAAATCAGAATTTGGTTCCGGTGTATTAATGGTCTGCTCATTTGGTGATCAAAACGACGTAGCAGTATTCAGAGAATTAGGTCTTACTCCCTTTCAAGCCATCAACTTAGAGGGTTGTATGACAGAGATTGCCGCACAGTGGTCTGGAATGACCGTTATCGAGGCACGTAAATCAATAATTGAATATTTGACAGCACACGATAAGATAGCTAAAATTGAAGAGCGGGAGCAGGAGGTTCCAGTATCTGAACGTGGCAAGAATCCTGTTGAGATAATTTTGCTCAAGGAGTGGTATGTGCGTCAAACCCACATCCAAGATAGAATGCGAGAATTAATTGGTGAGATACAATTTCACCCGGTTAGAAACCGTCAATTTCTCTTAGACTGGATGGACAATATAAGCATTGACTGGCCGATTTCTAGACGCCGATGGTATCACACAGAAATACCGATTTGGTATAGTGAGAATGAGGATTATGTGGTGGTTCCACCAGCCGGATGTTATGTCCAACCATGGCGGGAAGAGCCACCGCAGGGAAGTCGTGTTTTGCGCCGAGATACTCGCGAAGATGTTGGTCCACTTGAATCGATGACCGAAAGTTTGG
>DUJJ01000018.1:430-760 GCA_013329865.1 Candidatus Poseidoniaceae archaeon | reverse complement strand
CATTGACTGGCCGATTTCTAGACGTCGATGGTATCACACAGAAATACCGATTTGGTATAGTGAGAATGAGGATTATGTGGTGGTTCCACCAGCCGGATGTTACGTCCAACCATGGCGTGAGGAGCCACCGCAGGGAAGTCGTGTTTTGCGCCGAGATACTCGCAAAGATGTAGGTTCATTTGAATCGATGACCGAAAGTTTGGGGACAATCAGGGGCGAGCAGAAAGTGTTCGATACGTGGATGGATTCATCAAATTCTAACCTTTTCGTCAGCGGTTACCTCAATCAACCTGAGATATTTGAGCAGGCATTTCCAACTGCTTTAAGACC
>DUJJ01000018.1:0-232 GCA_013329865.1 Candidatus Poseidoniaceae archaeon | reverse complement strand
GACCGAAAGTTTGGGGACAATCAGAGGCGAGCAGAAAGTGTTCGATACGTGGATGGATTCATCAAATTCTAACCTTTTCGTTAGCGGTTACCTCAATCAACCTGAGATATTTGAGCAGGCATTTCCAACTGCTCTAAGACCACAAGGCAAAGAGATTGTCAGAACATGGCTTTACTACACTCTCCTTAAGTCAGCTCTATTGCTTGACAAGCCGGGTTTCCAGCATGTTTGG
>DUJJ01000207.1 GCA_013329865.1 Candidatus Poseidoniaceae archaeon | reverse complement strand
AGGAAATACCGGTTTAGCATATGATTTGAACAAATACCATCCGCTAATAATTGAGAAGAATAGTACACGCGAAGTGCGCCTTGATATTGTAATACCAGATGATATTGATATTGGAAGCGATATAGTGTTTGATTTTACCTTGGTGAGCACAGGTAATGAGTTTGAGCCACTGACACATCGAACCATTATAGCGGTAGACTACGTTAGAGAAGCAACGCTAGGCCTTAGTGGGAACAATTTACCAATCACCGGTGATTTAGGCTATTTATGGATAAATATCTCGACGATTTCTACCCTCGACGAGATCTACCAAGTCACATTTTCACTGCCAAATGGTTGGGGATTAATCTGCGATTCTGTAGTTATTGACGCTGATGGGCTTTCTGTTGACTCGGCCATTATTTCATCTATTGCTCGCGAAACCTCGATTTTGTGTGAGTTAATCAACGATAGTAACAACAGACAAGGAACCGTAAATGTAACATTATCAGATTCTAGCGGTAACCTAGTTTCTAGTAGCAATGCTAGTTATCTATTCCTATCAAACACAGAGGATTCTGCTAGCATGAATGTTTTGCTGGTTGGTGGCATAGTAAGTACTTCTGGGATCGTGGTCATTTTATCGATAATACTACTGTTGCGATACAATAAGAAAGAGCATGATGATGTCGAAGAGGTAACACCGCAAATGTCTGGACCACCGATATCCGGCCCGCCAATTTCAACCACAAATATTCCTGTCCACGCTCAAACAATCAATAACAATACAACCAATCAGGTTAACGAAATTTCTACCGGTCCACCAATACCAGAATCTGGGCTTCCACCCGGGTGGACAGCAGAGCAGTGGCAGTATTATGGGCAGCAATATTTAGATATGAATAAGAGGCATTAGCGTGGCAGAATATCCAACACTCTGGTATGCCTTATGGGTGATAATATCAATTTGTGGTGTATTAACTTGGTACCTGAGGAACTTCACGCAAAGGGTAGAATTAACCAAACTGTCTGCGTTCACCGGGGTACTTGCCATGACTACCATGCTACTATGGACATTAATTGACTTTTGAGGGAAAAACATGAGCATAGCCGGGGTAGATGATCACCAAATGTATGATAAATATCCTTGCAGATTACCGGTATGGTGGGGATACTTTGGCGACATCGGAGTAAAGCCAGACATCGATGGAATAAGTGGACGAAAAGTAGTGCTTAGGATTGAAAAGAAGTTTAACAGATTCGAAAAACTACTGGCAAGATTGTTTCGTGCGCCTAGAGAGATAAGGCGTCCATTGGATGTCAAAAATAGCATCCTATGGCAACTATGTGATGGCAAACGGAGTTTTCAAGCCATTTGCAGAATTCTTGATAACTTATTTCACGAGGATATTGCGCCCGTAATTCACCGAACTGCGGCAGGCATAAATTTACTAAAGGCCAAGAATTTAATGACCGTTCTTGATGAAGAGTTCACTGGGATGTGGCAAATAGATAAAGGCATAATTCCGGAACATCAGAATCTTTTGCCACTAGATGAAAAATTAAACATTACACTTGAAGAAGAATGACACTCACAGTGGTTCCCAAACTAATCGGAGACCAATACCGTCGCTGCGCTTAGTTGGTTTTGCTTGCCCGCGCGCAGAGCTCCTTGTAGAATCACTCTCGGTGAACCAGCTTCCGCCCCTGATACAGTATGCGTCGGTCCCGTCTAAGAATGGTCTCTGGTTTGAATTAATTGTGTAATCCTGTCGATAATTATCCTGACACCATTCTGAAATCAGTCCATACATGTCATGAAGTTCCCATAAATTTCCTTTTTTCAATCCAACTTCACGAGTCGAAGCACCAGAATTGCCTGCATGCCAACCATGGTCATCCAAATCCCCATCAAAATTTCCAAAACTCCACTTCGTGTCAGTACCAGATCTAGCACAATACTCCCACTCTGCCTCTGTCGGTAATCGCCAAATCCCATTCAGGGACAATCTAGGTTCGTCGTTGTATAACTCGTTTAATTTGCCGATAAATTCTATACAATCTTGAAAGGTCACCGAATCGACAGGTCGCAATCCTGAACTCCAGCCCTGTTGGAATTTCGACGGATTATATCCCATCACAGTCTCCCAATGCATTTGTGTCACTGGACGTTGACCGATGAAAAACGGGGATTCAATTTCAACCATGTGGGGCGGACATTCCCTCGATAAACCATCACCAACAATGTCTCCCATGGTGAAGGTTCCTGGTTCAATCAGAATGTATGTACCACCAAAATTGTCCTCGAATCTCGGCCTTGACAATAACAACACCCACTAAGATAGTTTAGAGGTATTTTCCAATACCGACTTGACGAGATTTTCCAGCCGTTCTTTGATCTCTTCCTCAACCAAATTACCATCCTCATCAAATGCTTGCTTGACCCTTCCAATGGCAAGTTGTTCTGGCACTGGCCAGGCATGAAGCCATCTGAGCATGATTCTCATGTGATTCAATGTGTTAGAATTTTGGGCACCGCCCAAAGTCGACATCAGGCCGAATACTTTCCCCTTCACATGCTTGCTATATAGCCAATCAAAGGTATTTTTCATGGCACCTGACATAGTTCCATGATATTCTGGCGACGAGACAAGAAATGCATCGCATTGAGTGGCTAACTCTTGAAATTCTTTGACATTGTCATTCTCCCAACATCCCTCTTCACCGACAAGCGGTAATGGTTTTACATCAAGGTCCCAGAAATGCACCTCTGCCCCGAGTGCCTTAGCGATGTCCAACGCATGATTGACAAGCATGCCACACTTTGAGGTTGGTCGATATTCTCCGCTCAACCCCATCACTTTGTATGGATAATTTGACATATAACTCCCAGTAAATCATGGTTATTGAATGTAAGTGTCATAACATACATAGATAAGTAACCCTTATGATTTGGATTTGACGGCATTAGGATGAGGGTTATGGACGACTACACCGGCAACGAACTCGGAAACCCCAATGATGATGTTGCTAATCAGGTTGAATCACTCCTTACTAGCGGGGAAGAAGCTTCTAGGTCGGGAGATGCGAAATCAGCATTATCTGCATTCAATAAAGCGATTTCTCTTGACCCGTCATCCGACATGGCATGGTTCAATAGAGGAGTCTTATTAGAAGCTCAGCAGGATGCGAGAGGAGCACGCCAAGCTTTCCAAATTTGCCTCGATGTAAACCCTAACCATGCACCTGCGACTGCTAACCTTTGTATCTTGCTGGAACGGATTGGTGACGAATTAGGTGCTTACAACATGGCAATGAAAGCATTAGAATTTTATCCGGGACACCCATCAATCATCGACGTAAAAAACCGTTGTTCGGGCAGTGTTATCTCAAAGTCAATTGACAGCATGCCTCAGGTAGAACAAATCAATGCATTTGATGAGCAAGATGTGACAACCGTTGTTGAGGAAACCGGATTGAGCGATGTCCAAGCCTTGCTTGATGAAGCCATACATCACGATGCAGATGACAATCAGCAACTGGACATAGAAGAATTGCGATCCGCTGCAGAAGTTGTGGTAGCAACCGAAGATATCCAAGACAGAATTGAAGCCACTCAGCCGGTTATTGATTCGATACCAGATTTGCCCGTAGTCCCAATTGAACCTGAGATTGAAAATGTTCTTGATTTGGACGCCATGGCTGCACAAGCCAAAGAAATGATTCAACAGGGTGATGCAAAAGGAGCCCTCGAATTATTGAAGCCGCACCTGAAAACAGAGGCATCAAAACACGCGCAATCTTGGCTTGTTGCCGGTGGCGCCATGGCAAAATTAGAGTTAGAAGAGCACGCTATCTCCGCAATAGAACATGCTCAAAAACTCGACCCTGCCAATCCAAAGGGCTGGTATAATCTTGGAACACTTAAACAACGCCAAGGCATGTTAGAAGAGGCATCAACCTGCTATGCCAATGCATTAAGAGAAGACCCGTCATATGTCAGGGCCGCACAAAAGTGGGCACCATTAGCCATGGAATTGAAGGACCCGCAAGCATATTTATCTGCTGCAACAGTAATTGTAGCAAGCAATCCAGACAGCCCGATTCGAGTAGAATTAGCCACGACATTAGTAGAATTGGCCGAAGGTGAGTCAAGAGTATTAGAGTCTCATTCAGGGTTACCCCCAACATTACCGGAAGGACCGGAAATGGCCATTACCGCACTTGAATTGTTAGGTGACGGTGAAACTCAAATCCATGCAAGAGCCCATACTATGGCCAGTAATCACATGGAATCTGTAAAAATTTGGAAAGGCATGATTCAAACCGATCGAAATAACCCAGAAACCTGGCGCGGGTTAGCCAAGGCATTATTTGCCGCAGGTGACAATACCACCGCTGAAAAATGCAGTGTCAAAGCCAGCGAAATTGAAGCCGAATTAACCAATCGTGGGACCACACAACAGGTAACAAATCCACTGGAAACAAATAGTCACGACGAGCCCTCATCCTCGTCCAGTGTTCCAGATAACCAACTCCAAAATGAGCAAATTGTTAATCAGCAATCTATGATGTCTGCCAACGAGTTACTATCTA
>DUJJ01000153.1:5471-5659 GCA_013329865.1 Candidatus Poseidoniaceae archaeon | reverse complement strand
CCTTCATCAACTGATTTTGGCTTCGGCGGCATTGGATAATTCTCGTTGTATACCGCAATGTAGTGGATTACGTCTTTATCATCCTCGACCATTTCCTTGATCCCATACTGGATGATTGTGGCGAGTTCGTAAGCGAAGGCTGGGTCCCAAGCGCGAACTGCTGGGTTGGTATGCGCCATCAGTAGTGA
>DUJJ01000153.1:0-5077 GCA_013329865.1 Candidatus Poseidoniaceae archaeon | reverse complement strand
AGGAAACCTCGTGCACGCTGGTCAGCAGCAGACCAGATCAGGTCGGCAACTCTTTGGAAACCGAACATCGAGTAGAAAATGTAGAATGGCATCGTCATGCAACCATGAGTGGCAAATGATGTTGCGGCGGCAATGAAGGTCGAGGTTGCACCAGCTTCATTGATGCCTTCTTCGAATAACTGTCCAGAGGCTGATTCTTTGTATTTCATCAGCACTTTGTGGTCGACTGGTTTGTAGAGTTGCCCTTCTGGGTGATAGATACCAAACTCAGCAAATAGTGGGTCCATTCCGAAGGTTCTAGCCTCGTCTGGAATGATTGGGACAACTCTCGGCCCAAACTCTTTGGATTTCATTAGCGAACGGAGCAGTCTAACAAATGCCATTGTGGTTGAAACCTGCATTTTGCCTTTAGTGCCCTCATCAAACTCGGCGTAGGTTTCCGGTGCCGGATTAGCAACGTCGACTTTAGGTTGCAAACGTTTTGGCACGAAGCCGCTAAGTTGGTCACGTCGTGATTTGACATAGTCGACTAATTCTGGCACATCGACAGGCATGACATATGGATAACTTTCTAGTTCTTCATCAGTGAACTTGAGCCCCATATCATCGCGCATGAACTTGATATCGTCAAGGTCGGCTTTCTTCTTCTGATGAGTGGTGTTTCTGCCAGCAAATGCTGGACCAAGCCCGTAACCCTTGATGGTTCGAATGATGACAACGGTCGGCTGCCCCTTGTGGGCCACAGCCTGAGCGTATGCCGCATGAAGTTTGACGAAGTCGTGACCACCCACATCTTCACATAGCGCTTCAAGTGCCTCATCTGATAGATGACTGACCAAGTCCGCTAATTCGGGGGTGTTGAACAAATCCTTGCGGATGGTAGCACCATTAGCAGTCATGATACGCTGCTCATCACCGTCAACCAGCGATTCTAATCTAGCAACCAGGGCGCCATTAGTATCCCGAGCAAATAGGTCGTCCCAACTACTGCCCCATAGCACCTTAATGACATTCCAGCCGGAACCTCTGAATCTACCTTCCAACTCTTGGACGATTTTCGAGTTACCTCGCACTGGACCATCCAAACGCTGGAGATTGCAATTCATGGTCATGATAATATTGTCAAGACCTTCTCTAGCAGCAAGTGATAGTTGTGACAAGGATTCCGGTTCATCCGATTCTCCGTCACCCATGGTATACCAAACGCGTGATGCGGTAGTATTGCACAAGCCTCTTGATTCAAGGTATTTGTTGAATCGAGCTTGATGAATAGCAGTCATACCACCTAGACCCATACTGACGCTAGGGAACTCCCAAAAGTCAGGCATTAGTCTTGGGTGTGGATATGAAGAGAGCCCGTTTCCACCAACTTCTTGGCGAAATCGTTCGACATTCTCATCGGTAAGTCGGCCTTCCAGCCATGCTCTAGCGTAGATACCTGGTGAGGCGTGTCCTTGCCAGTAGAGGTGGTCGCCTGAGCCATCACCATCCTTTCCACGGAAGAAATGGTTGAAGCCCATTTCCCAGGCGTGCGACGCTGAAGCGTAGGTAGAGATATGTCCGCCAATGCCGTCAAAGTATTTGTTAGCACGAGTCACCATCATCATTGCATTCCATCGGATGACGTCATGTAGGCGTTTTTCTAGGACTAAATCACCCGGATAATTACCTTGTGCATCTGGTGCTAGAGTGTTGACATAAGGAGTGTGAATCAGATCGATATCGACGCCAGATTCTCTGGCTGCTCTAACCGTGGCAAGCAGTAGGCGTCTCGCCTCTTCATTGCCGATTTGATTCCTGACTGCGAGGATTGAATCAATCCATTCCTGAGTCGCAACAGGATCTGGATCTGGAAGATTAAGCGCAGATTCGAATGGCAATCCGATTCCCTCCGTGTGTATCCTAATGCAGTTGGCTTTCAAACCCTTCTAAATTAATTATTTTTGTCGGTGGGCGCCAAAAACCGCTATTTTGGCCTAATTTAAGCAAAAAACCGTGTTACTGGGCCATAACGAAGTGATTTCTTTCGATGCCTAGTAGGGGCAAGAGATAAAGACCGTTTCGACAGCGACCCGTTTATGTCCGTAGAAGCAATGGTACAAGCAATGATTGACGATTTAACAGCCGCTCTTGGGGATGCTGCAAAGCACGACAAGGGCAACTCCGCTGCCGGAACCCGAGTAAGAAAAGCCATGCAAGCATGCAAGGCTGCTGCTCAAGATGTCCGTGTCCAAGTTCAAAACGACAAGAGTGCGTGATACTAAGCGCGCGTCAAGACGCGCCATTCGCCACCGCCGTTGAGATAATCTGCCTCACCGGTCGAACTTACAGTCCAACCACTGGGTAACGAAGTTACGTCAGGCGAAGTGACAACCATATTGACATGAGCAAGCGACGTGTTGAGATCAAATTCCCAGTTTGAATTTATTGAACGCCAATGGCCGGTAATTTGTTGCTCTTCAGCATCGAGGGGCGCATAAAAGGTGTAAAGCCAGTGCATTGCAAGTGTATCCTCTGACACGAAAAGAAAATGTTCTCCTGCACTAAGATTCATTGTCTCAGCAGCCTCATCTGTCCACATAGTTTGCCCATGAACTGAAGCAAGAGCAGATAGTGGTAGCAGTAGGATTAGCGTTAGTCCCACTACCTTTAGTTTTGAGTTTGGAGAATCATAGGTAGAAATATCAGTATGCCTCGATAAATGCTTGAGCAGTAAAACAATTGGGATGAACAACATAGTCACATATCGACCATTATTACCCATAGTCCAAACAATGCCCGGCCATTCTGCACCCCAAATACTGGCTTCATAGGTCCAGAGTGCTGCGACATAGAAGACAATCGCCGTCATGATGCCAAAAATAAATCCCGACATCATGGCGATATCTGAATCCTCTATTTTTCCCATCGCTGTCCACATCGAACTGATAAATGGCCAAGCCACCATACCAAACAAAGTGAACAAAATGACCACATCCAGCACTGATAAGGCAAGAGCTGTTACGTAGCGAGCCGGATTATCACCGATTATCCCAAGCGTACTGTTGTAGTCCGTTAAACCAAGAATGAGCATCGCCAGGGATACTAAACAACACACGACAATAGCAACCGATTGGGGTTTAGCCATCCACTGAGTCTTCTCTGGTATACGAGTTTGAATCACGCTCCAAAAAGTAGCAATCAATCCCAGTAATATGCCACCAATGATAATACCAGCAGGTGTAACGAATCCTTTGGCATAAGGCATCAGCATGAAAATTAATCCACCCAAGATATTTTGCATTGCTCTATTTTTGGTTGATATGATACCAGTGAACAACATAAATGATAGCGCACAAAATGCTGCTAGGTATACCTCCTCATAGCCACGCCCGATAGAAAAGATAAATGCCGGTGATAGCGATAAGATTGCTGCTGAATAAATACCAGTCCAGCGCAATAGACATGCGATTAATCCAAAGAACGTTATCAGCGCCGCCACCTTGATACCTACCTCAGAGAAACCATACAATGGTAGAACCGTGCGCTGTCCGCCATCGCTTGGATCACTCTGGCCAATGGTATCTGGACGTAAATCCCCCCAAGGTAGTGCACCATCATCATCTACGGCCATTTTCACCTGCGTATCTAAGCCTAGATCGCTAGTAAAACAAACCATCACGTTGAGTATTATACCCAAAACTAGGAGCCCTTGCCAAAGACGCTTATCTTCGAAATTTAACCGCTCCATAGGCAACGGTTCAGGGCGAGAGGTTCAACTCTTTCGGACACTTCGGCGTCATATGAGCGGAATTCTAGAGGGTGTCCGAATCGTCGACATCTCGCGTATATTGGCCGGTCCCTATGCAACTCAAATGCTAGCTGACCTTGGCGCTGAAGTAATCAAAATAGAAGCCCCGTGGGGTGATGATACCCGTCAATGGGGCCCACCATTTACCACTGGGTTTGACGGTGAGCAAGTTGCTGCGTATTTCCTTGCTTGTAACCGCCGTAAAGAAATCTTAACATTTGATTTGAAACAAGAGACTGCCAAGGTTCTGAAACTGATCGAAACTGCTGACGTGGTCGTCGAAAATTTCCGCCCCGGAACGCTTGAACGCTTACTTGGACCGCTGCCTGATGACGTGATTTTGTGTTCGATTTCTGCATACGGACAAGACGGGCCAAGACGAGACGAGCCTGGCTACGACATTGCGCTCCAAGCGAGAAGTGGCATCATGAGTATCACTGGGGAGCGTGACGGACCTCCAGCCAAGGTTGGCGTCGCATGGATTGATGTTATTACTGGGCTAAATGCTAGTAATGCCATTCTTGCAGCACTATTTCATAAAATGAAAACGGGCGAAGCTCGCAATATCGATATCTCGCTGTGGGATAGTGCAATCGCCGCGTTAGTAAATCAGGCGCATAACGCACTAGCTAGCGGTGAAGACCCACAGCGAATGGGTTCTGCACACCCGAACCTAGTGCCGTATCGAGCGTTTCAGGCCAAGGATGGCTGGTTTGTCATCGGTGTTGGTTCGGATAATCAGTGGGCACAACTATGCGCACATTTGGAAATTGACAACCCGGCAAATTGGCAGACTAATGCGGGACGCATTGCTGACCGAGACACCATTGAGTCAATCGTCGCCGAGGTTGTTGCTAAGCACGAACGGAAATTTCTCGAAGGTCTGCTGAAAGGCGTGCCGTGCGCGCCAGTAAATACCGTGACCGAGGCACTTAACGATGAACAATCGGTTGCCCGCAACCTAGTGACAAATTACCATGGCGTGCAGGTCTTAGCAAGTCCCTTACGGTTTTATTAAAATGAGAACAGACTGGTTTGACCACTTTCTCGAATCAATCCTGCCTGCTTTAATTTCTCCATTGCATTGTCCATTCTGCGCTGACTAAACTGTCGGTCGGCTTGAAGGAATTGTTGCAGACCTGCTACGTCTACCTGTCCCATCTGCAACTTGTCATTGGCAACCTTGGTAGACGGATGGTTATGGAATATGGCGCGGATTTCATCAAGTCGCTCGGGCACATCTTTGCCTTTCTCTTGGCAAATTGTTTCGATATCGCCAAATTGTTT
>DUJJ01000002.1:5132-11186 GCA_013329865.1 Candidatus Poseidoniaceae archaeon | reverse complement strand
TAAAGGCATACAACACAAACCCTACGCAGATGAGGAATGCAAAATCATGCTTGTTGAACCAAAGGGGGTAGTAAATACCGGTGAGGCTGACAGTGATCTGACCGCATCCAATGACGTCTGGGTTTAGTCTTCGGCCGATTTGTCAACTAAATGTTTGACATTTTTCACCGCTGCATCAACTTGCGGGATTTGTTCGACTTTTCGTTGAGCACTAGCAGTAACATCCAACGCTTCTAATTTCTTACCCGAGGGGATAATTCTTGCATCATATGACGCAACAGCGTCATTATATGCACCTACCGCTTGACTAATTCCTCTACCCATTTTTGCAATATCTCCACTGAATTTAGCTACCCGATCATAAAATTCACGCGCTTGGGAATGGATTTCTTTGGCATTTTCAGCCATCGACTGTTGCTGCCAATATAGTCCAACAGTGCGTAACAAAGCTAGCAATGTTACCGGGGTCACGATAAGGACATGCTTGTTAAATCCGTATTCTTGTAGCGTTGGTTCGTATTCAAAGGCGGCTGACAAAATAGGTTCAGCAGGAATGAACATCACCGTGAAATCTGAACCACCTATTAGGTTTGGATAGTTTCTGCTTGCCAAATCATCGATATGTTTCTTCACGTTCTTAGCATGCTCGACCATTTTACTGGCTTTGGCATCAGGGTCCTCTAAATCTAGTCCGTCCCAATATGCCGCTAGCGGAACTTTTGCATCGACTGGGACACTACCGCCGTCTGGAATTCTTGCTAACAAATCTACTCTCGCGCCACCTGCGCCTGATTTTAGAGTATATTCAACGTCAAAATCACAATGCTGTAGCATGCCAGCAGCTTCAGCGATATTCTTGAGTGCTACCTGCCCCCAATCTCCTCTTGCTTTTACCGAACCTCGTAGTGCGGTGGATAACTTGACATTGGTATCTCGGAGATTGGTCGTTTGTTCCTGCAAGCCTTTCACCATTGTAGAAATTTCAGAATATGCTCCTTTGCGGCTGTTTTCCATTTCTGTCGTTGCTTGGGCTAGTTTGTCTAGATGCTCCTTAATCGGATTTACTAATGATTCAACCTCTTTCTTTCTTGCATCATAATCTTTTGACGCTTCAACATGAACCTGGCCCAACTGCGCCTGTGCTAACCTAAGGAATTCCTCTGAATTTTGTCGACTGATATCGACTGCGATATTTTTCATTTCTGCTTCCATTGCAGACTTAGTCTCCTGCATCGCAGCTATTTGTGCTTCAGACTTTGCTGTGGCTTTGATTGCATCGCCAGAATATTTATTTTTAGCGAATAGATAACCCAAACCGATACCTATCGCACAACCTAGAACCAACAAACCATACTCAGCAACAGTCGCCATAATATATTCAAAACGTCAACACTTATTCAATTCTATCCAAGAACGAAAATCCAAAATCTACACGGCTATATATACAAAACTGTTTAGGGTCACCTAAAAGTGATCAGCATGCGACAAATTAAGCGAGTAAATTATGAAAAAGCAGTAAGCCCGGTAATTGCAACAATTTTGATGGTAGCCATCACAGTTGTGCTTTCCGGTGTTTTGTATGTTTGGGCAGCAAACCTAGCTGAAAGTAATACTGACGGAACCTTCGAGATGTATACCTTCAGCGCAACAAGTGCGCCTGGGGAATTAACCTCTGACAGCAATGACAATCTAGTCATCGTAACAATGGATCAAGGCCAAGAGGTCAATTGGGCCAAGTTATCTGTTAAGCTTTCAGTCGCTGGTGCTGCGTCAGTATCCTGTGCAGGACCCGGTGAAACAATAGGTGCCTGCATTGTCTTGGAGTCTGAGCCAGACGGCGGCGTTTGGGAAGTAGGCGAGGCGGTTACCATTAAGGAAAACGGCGTAGATCTGTGTGATGGAGACACCTGTGATATAGAGGTGAAAATAATCAACGAGCGTGACGGTGTTACTCTTGACGATTCATCAACCATCGCAGAAAGCACTCCACTTCCGCCAAACCCGTGTTACTCTAAAGTCCTCTACAATACTCAAACCCACGAAGTTATCACCAAGTCAACAATTGATGAGGGCGGCCACTCAACATGGATGCTACTAAGCGAATCATCAACAGATTATGTTCACCCCGCATATTATCACAAGTCTATGCACCAAGTCCTTGACTGCTCTGAAGGCTCAATGGTTGGTAGTTGGATACTAACCGAGATGCAGAGCGGTGGCGGCGGCGGCAGCGATGGCGGCAGCGATGGTGGCAGTGATGACGGCAGTAGCGATTCTGGAGGCGACTCTGGCGATGAGCCTGCAGCAGATCCAAACTGTGGCGACGATTACATGCTCTACAATTATCAAACCCACCAAGCTTACACCCAGCAGGATGTTATTGACGGCAATGCAGGAGATTGGGTCATGCTGGATGAAGACGAATGGCCAGACTATAACCATCCAGCATATTACGACCGTAGCGTCCATCAGGTCTTAGACTGCACTGAAGGTGACTCAGTCGGTGCTTGGTCGCTTGTCGAACCCAGCAGTGGCGGTAGCCACGGTGGTGGCAGTGATGACGGCGGAGATAGCTCATCAAACGCCAACCCAAGTTGTGATGATTCTTATGTCCTATATGGTGGATCAGCCAATAATCACGCATCATACACCCAGCAAGACGTTATAGACGGCAACGCAGGCGATTGGGTTCTTCTTGACCCCAATGACTATCCTGACTACAACCATCCAGCATATTATTCACAATCCAATAACCATGGTGTGCTAGATTGTACTCAAGGCGATTCAGTTGGCGATTGGACTCTAGTAGAGCCACAAAGCTAGAATCACAGCAGAGGTCCTCCAAGCCCTCACCGCTGGCGGGGTTGTGGTTCCATTTTCACCCAGTCGGAACCACGCCCCCGTTGGCATTAATGCAATGAAACAAATCAAATAGTAAAGAACTAGGGTTTACTTTGTTGACATGCGTTTGACGTGGCCAGTGTACGTATTTACGGCAGGAATATTTTTTGTCTTTGCCATGGGAGTCCAATTCATCTCTCTCGGTAAGACTGCTGTAGTCGGATTGTTCCTCATTTTAACAATACTCTATGCTTGGGTTGCCTGGATTATGGTAAAAAGAAACGCAGTCCTCGAGCTCCACAGTTACGAACGTTGCGCGTCGTGTGGAGACTTGACACCATCCCAAGGCGACTATTGTATGACTTGTGGATCCGCACAGTCTTGATTGCAGTATGGATTAATCTACTCTGCCTAAGCATTCTATCTAGTTCGTCAGCACTTAACCGAGGAGTAGTAGACTTAATTGCATGACAGCAGCGCCAAACAATGCACCCACAATCATGTGTTGAGGACGTTTTTGTTCCATAGCTTGAGGAATTAATTCCTTAATGGCCACGACCGTCATTATTCCACCGACGAAGGCTAGCGAGCAACCAACCATCACTGGGGTCAAGATAGAACCCAAAACCAGCAGCGCGAATAAGGCACCAAGCGGTTCCGTCAGCCCAGTGGCCATAGCAATCATTGTGGCTTTCAGTCTACCACCGTTGCCAGCCTGAATTGGTGCAGCAACCGCGATTCCTTCAGGTATATTGTGTAAGGCAATTGCCGCCATGAGCACAACCCCATATTGTGCAGATTCCAACACTGCTACGCCCATGGCAAGTCCTTCTGGGAAGTTATGTATAGCCAACGCGATAGCGGTTAAGATTCCAGACTTGTACAGTTTTCGTTCTCTGGTAAGTTCCATATTGACTTCCTCTCGGAAAGTGAAGTGGCTGACAGCATAAACAGTACCTACACCGATGCCAAATGCGAAGGTAATCGGGATAAACCCAAATTCCAAAGCCCTACCTAGCCATAGGTCAAGGGTTGATACGAGAATCATAACCCCTGCAGCCATAGCGAGCAAGAAAGCCATCATTTCCGCAGTAACCTCTTTGACAATGAAGACAATTAAGCCACCAATGCCCGTTGCTAGACCAGCCATTAATGCTAGGATAAATGGGAATACCCAGGACGATGATTCGCCTTCTAGGCCTTGAATTTGAATTAGTGGAGCCTCTCCGTGATGCATTCCTCCTTGAGTAGCGACGATTTCGAGGGCGATTTCAGTCGCCAAACCAACCCCTTCGGGATTCACTTTTTCATGAGTATCAGTAGCTCGGTGATATTCAGGATACTCCCAGCCGTACAGCCCGATTGTTGTAATGCCGCTCTGGCTGAAGGCGCGATGATCACTATTGCCGCCATATTCATTCAAAGTTACCGTGGCAGAGTATTCTTCCCAATTATTCTGCATTACTTTCTGATTGATACGCTTCACGGCTGAAATTAGGTCAGCATCTGAGGTTTCAATACCCAGAGTTCCCAGCCCAATATCTGGATTCAGATTTGTCGAATCTAAGTTCACATACAGATCGAGTTGCTCGACGCGGTCATAGTTAGCGTCGATGTAGGCTTGGCTGCCTAATAATCCCAATTCCTCGCCGCCCCAGGTAGCAAATCTAACCGTTGACTCCAGATTTAACTCACTAACCTGCGTGGCAATTTCCATGAGTTGTGCAACTCCAATAGCATTGTCCACTGCGCCTGGGCTGATGTATACTGAGTCATGATGGGCGCCAACCATAATCTCACCTTCACCACTACCAATTACCTCTCCAGACACTACCTTAACCGTTCTTGTTCCGACATTATTTCCTTCCCAAAAACCATCTAGAGACGCGTAAAGTGTGGGATCATCGGCAGCCTGTTCGATATAATCGTGAAAGATTTCAGATGTGCTCTGTGAAATGAAGATATACGGAATTAGTGAATCGGCATATTCACCATTATATGCTTCGGGGAACGGCACAGTTCGGCCGTCTTCCTGGACGGTCACCGATCTGAAGGGTGGGACCTCAACCCCTTCCTGGTAAATCATTACCACTCCAGCATTCTGGTCGATTGCGTCCTTGTATATTTCAGCGAGGCTTCTTGAGTTGTCATAATTTATCATAATGGCTAAATCGGTTAGGTCACCAGCGGCAGCGAAGTCATTACTCGAGCCATTATTCAGAAAAGTAAGCATATTGTCATGCTTGTGATTGGCTCCTGAGTATCCCAAATATGTGAATGCTTCAATGTGATTCAAATCACCTGTTCCTTCTATTTGCACTCGGCCCGATCCCGCACTACCATCTGGTAGTCCTGGACCATTTTGAACACCCATCTCGAGTTGCGCGTGCATGAGGATTTGATGAGCATCTGGTTCTGCATCAACAAACCATGCACCAGTCACTTGATACTCTTCAATCTGCACATTACTGAGGCCGATTTCAGTAAACCGGTTTTTGATATATTCCGCAGCTAGAACTTCTTCACTAGACCCTGTCACTCTCGGGCCAAGCGAGGATATCTCAATAACATCGTTCATTATCCCGTCATCATCCACAGTGAAAGATATCTCATCTTCCTCCAGCATGAAACTCATGGTTAGACTTGACAATAATACTACCGTAGAGATGACACCCAAGATGGTCAAACCGCGTCCGGAGAACCAAGCCATGTCCTGAACAAATCCGTCTAATATCTAAGTGTTAAGCGTCAGTAAAATTGCAATACATGAGTGATGGTAATTATTTTGCCACCAAAATCAGGCTAAACAATGATTTATAGCCAGTTCTAGAAAAATTACTTACATGAATCTTAGCAACGCAGACCGCAGTATTAGATTGGTGTCAGGGGCGTCATTGCTAACTTTTGACTATCTTGCTAGCTCTAGTTGGGAAATCGTCTTCTTAGTACTTGGATTGTGGGGCCTTATCTCCTCAGTGTTTGGCTTCTGTCCGTTTTATTCGATCATAGGATTCAACACTTGCCCAACAAAATTGCCGCAGTGAAGCAGCGCTTATCTAACAATAATATTTTGCTGCCATGCTGCCGAACGGCATGCTAAAGTAATTACTTGCCACGATTTTGGTTGGCCTTTAGAGAAGGACGTAGTTTTTCAGCGCCCTTACCCTTGTTGTGCAAGCCACGACCTCGCTTACCAGCAGAGGTCTTACCACG
>DUJJ01000002.1:0-4742 GCA_013329865.1 Candidatus Poseidoniaceae archaeon | reverse complement strand
TCGTTGATGATAGCAGGGTGGTGTGTGTCGATCATAATGACTTCGAAATACTTGTGCTTACCGTCTTGTCCAACCCAGTAAGAGTTCAAGACTTCTAGGTTAGGGAAGTGACGGGCGACACGCTCTTCAGCGATTCTCTGGGTATTCTTTGCCATGGTAATTTTGGAGATACCAGCCTTTGATGGCTTTCTCTTCATGTGGATTTTACCTTTTCTGAGTCCACCTCGACGAACTCTGGTGCGAACCAAGACTACACCTTGCTTGGCTTTGTAACCCATTCTGCGGGCAGCATCTAGGCGAGTAGGACGGTCGATTTTACAGTTAACTGGCTCCCTTCTCCACTGTGCCATGCGAGCTTGACGATACATGTGCGGCAGCGCATCCTTAGGCTTCTTCCATGTTGCGCGAACGTGTTGATATAGTCCTTGAGCCATGTTATCACCGCTTCTCAGCATTTGGCCGACAAAACTCCCCTTTATGAGTCTACCTTCGCGACACTGCGCGTAACTTTGTGGTAATCGAGGCCTTGTGAGTTGTCTAATTCTACTCAAATGCTAGATGTAGGGCTATTAATTTTTACCATAGCACCCGTCGCGAAAGTCTGCAGAGATATTTCACCCGCTACATTGGGATTCACTACATCGCGCTCTTCGCGAAAAGAGATTGATAAGAGGCGAAAGTTAGGCATGTATCACGGGGGATAGGGCTGTGAAAACTTTAGGGACACCTAATATTGATTTTACCAGATTTTTCGCCGCGGCCCCGACTCACCAGATAAATGGCCGAACTGTCGACGCGAACGAGTTGATGAACAGTGTTAGTATGGTCTCAATGAAACTTGATTCAGATAACGTCGAGTACGTAAAATATCTAACAACTGAGGGGCTTAATAAAAAGCAGCGACTAAATTTCCTGCGTGATGTTCGCGCTGAATTAGGTGCTGATTTGTTCGAACTATCAACTTGCAACAGAGTGCTATACGTTGGATTCAATGTCTCTTGTGAAGAACTAAAGTCTAGTGTCTTGAAGACTGCTGCATTAACCTCTGCACCGTTTGATCATTACACCGGGATTGACGTATGGCGCCACTTGGTAAAAGTTTGCAGCGGCTTAGACTCGTTTATACTAGGCGAATTACAGGTGATGTCCCAGTTCCGGGGTTCGGTAGCATGGCACAGAAAACACGGGTTGTTGAATGATATGAATGGGGCCTTCTTCGAGCACGTGGTTTCGGCTAACAGAGTGATTAGGCGAGAGTTCGGTTTTAATCAAACAACAGAATCTATGCTTAATCTTGCCACTAGTGCACTAGAGGACCTTGTTCCAGTTAACCAACCAGCGACATCTATTGTTTTGGGTTTTGGTGAAATGGGTTCCAAGGCGGTCGAAGTTTTGCTCTCGCTTGGCCAAGCAGATATCACAGTTATCTCACGTTCACCTGAGGAAGCCGCACTGAGGAACCCAGAAATTGCCGCTGAAGTATCCATTATGACATTTGATGAATGGAAATCAAGCAATTTATCTCCAAATTTGATTATCTCGACAATTCGTAACAAAGTCGCTACCTATGACGCATCTAATCCGCTACCAGTTAATGGACCCGCGGTCATAATGGACTTCTCTTGGCCGCCCTCAATCGACTCAACCGGCATTGGTGAAGATCATCAATTGCTCGGAACGGAGTATTGGATTAGAGCCTCTCACAGACTTGGTGTTGAGTGGGATTATTCTTCGACAATCGCAAAAAGTGAGGCCATGATAACTAAGATTCAACAGCGCTTTATGAGCGCATTAACAGATAAGACTCGTGCAAAGTTTAGAGCCTTCATGTATCAAACACTTGAGGCCCTATCTGAACAATGGGAACTGTCGGAGCATGCCGAACAATCAACAACCCAACTCGGAGCGTTTTCACGCGAAATCGCTACTTGGATTTGTAATCAAAACGGACCTTTTGCGTTAGGTGAACTCGATAACATGGTCTTATCTACTGACCGAGAAATTAATCCAACGCTTCTTAAGAGGGTGGCTAATGATGTGAATGAGACGATTATTCGCATCAATGAAAAGTCCACACTCTCGGAGGCTCCGCTTTGATAAAATTAAAAATCGGAACTAGAACTTCTACACTTGCGATGTGGCAAGCCAACTGCGTCCGTGAAAAGATCAACAACCTAGGTATCGATACCGAAATAGTTGGTATCAATTCTAGCGGCGATAAATCACTAGGTGGTGATTTAGCGAGTTCTGTCGGACAATTCATTCACGCGGTAGATGCTGAACTGATTTCAGGGTCAATCGATATTGCCGTTCATTCCTCGAAAGACGTGCCGGTGACCATCTCCAGCGAGTTAACTAATCTGGCCTACCTTGAGCGAGGTTACACAAATGACGTGATTATTTTTGCCGATTCGCAGGGACACCAAACGCTATCCGAGGTGCTGAATCACAGAAATGAATCCACCATAGAGCAAGCCCTAGCAGTAGTACCAAAATCAGGTATGGTTGGCACTGTCTCGGGCCGGCGACAATCCTTCGTGTTAAGCAAACGACCTGACGTAATACCTATCGCGGTAAGAGGTCAGGTAGAGACGCGTCTAAAACGTCTAAGAGAAGGTAGAGTTGATGCAATAATCCTTGCTGAGGTAGGTCTGCAACGTTTGCACCAAGTGGGGGCCCTGGAATCTTGGGTATTGTCGATGGGAGCTATGCGAATAAGCGATGTCGAGTGGCCAACGGCACCGGGTCAGGGAGCAATCTCGGTCCACTGCCGGACAGAAGATTTGGAGAGGTTTAGTGATCTACGAGCTGCATTGAATCATCTACCTACAGAAGCCGATGTAATCAACGAACGAAAAATTCTGTCAGCGATTGGCGGAGGGTGTCTGTATCCTGCAGGAATAAAGGTCGCTGGTGACACGGTTGCTGCCCAAATCTCACCAGATAATTGGCGCGAAATATTCTGTCAAGGACTACCATATGATAGTGAAAGATATATTGGTACTCTCTCTACCTATCAACCGATTCTACCAGCCACAACAATCAAACCAAGAAAAGTAAACGACTCTGGACCAAAAATAATCTCAACACTAAACTCAGATAGACTGGCCCGGATATTACAAAATAGCTCAATTAATGTTGTTAATCAGCCGGTGATTGAATTAGTTGCCAAACCACAGGCTTGGCCAGCATCTTTCCTTGATGACAACATCCCAAGGGCAAAGTGGCCTTATCTCATCCTCACATCACCATTTGCGGCAAAGTGTGCAGTTGAGGTAGCCGAGCACAATCCCCAGCTCAAGCGAATTCAGTGGTTAGCCATCGGAGAAGGCACTGCAAGAGCCTGTTTTATGCGTGGAGTTACGGTTTCTATTTGTGCTCAAGCCAGAAATTCCGTTGAATTAGTCGACTACATTGACCGAATGATTAGTCGTGATATTACCCTAATGATACCCCGTTCAGATGTCGCGTCTGGTGATTTAGTTGAGCAATTAACTACCCTTGGATTCAGTACAATGAGCTGGATAGGATATGAAAATCGCATTAAGAAAATAGGCAGCATGCCAGTAACAGAGGATGATGTTTTACTACTTTCGTCACCTTCTTCCGCGCGTGCGTGGGTTGAAAACTCCCTACCCATACCTAAAAATATACTTTGCATGGGGAAGGCATCATTAGCGGAGATTGATTCACTGGGTTATTTTGCCGATTCGACCGTGGAAATACTACAGGGGCCAACATCTGAATTCGTTGCTAAGTGGTGGAAAGAGAATCGAGGTGATTAATTTGAACATAAGGCCGAGAATTAACCGATGGACAATCGCGCGGCGTAATCTAAATTTTGCCGCTGATATCAAACCATCATTGGTTCAGCCACATTTTGTTGTTGCCGGTACTGGCGTAAATCAACCGATAGAGAGTATGCCTGGAATAAATCGTCAGTCAGTCGATGTGCTATGTGAAACAATTGCAGAAGATATGGCGCTTGGCATAACAGCTCATATGCTATTCGCAGTTGTAGACCACCACGATAAGGATTCAACAGCATCGAAGGCATCACTACCGGACATGCCCTTACAACAGGCAATAACTCGATTGAGGCAGGAATATGGTGGTGAAATCGTCATTATGACGGATGTATGCTTGTGCACTGCCACCGACCACGGTCACTGCGGAATTGTTCACAACCACGAAATCGATAACGACCTAACAATTCCTGAATTATGCAAAATAGCCTTGTCACACGCGTCAGCAGGGGTAGATTACGTCTCTGCCTCTGACATGATGGATGGCAGAGTTAAGGCCATTCGCAATACGCTCGAAGAAGCAGGTTTTACCAGCACCGGCATACTGTCCTACTCGGTAAAATATGCCAGCGCATTCTACGGACCTTTCAGGGACGCCGCATCATCATCTCCTACTTTCGGCGATCGCGGTAGCCATCAAATGGATATTCGTTCGGGCTATGATGAAGCAATACTTGAAGCAGTATCTGATGAAAGCGAAGGTGCAGATATAATCATGGTTAAGCCAGCGATGACTTATCTGGACGTTGTCCGTCAAGTTGCTGATGCAGTGACACGTCCTGTCGCAGTGTACAACGTCAGCGGCGAATATTCTATGGTTATGGCATCAACATCTGATGAACAATCTATCGCCAGTCTTGTTAGGGAAATTTTCCATTCCTTCAAAAGGGCCGGCGCCGACATTATAGTGAGTTACCACGCGAGGGCGGCAATCGC
>DUJJ01000032.1:13441-13897 GCA_013329865.1 Candidatus Poseidoniaceae archaeon | reverse complement strand
CTGCACTTTAGTGACGCCGTCAAAGTCAAACTGGATGCGGATAGGGTCGTCCCTTGACGGCATCCACACATCCAACACTTCACCTCTTAGGCGACAATTGCCACGTGCTAAGTCGGTGTTCGTTCTAACATATTGTAAACCGATTAATTCCTTTAGTAAATCAGTTGGCTCGATTTGTTGGCCAACATAGCATCTGACGTGCGACTCAAGGAAAGTTTCTGGTGGATTTAGACCGTAGATACAAGAGACTGAGGATACGATTACGCAGTCTGGCCGGCTAACCAAAGATGCGACGGAAGCAAACCTTTCCTGCTCGATGCGCTCATTAATTGATAACTCCTTATCAATATACAAATCCCGCTTTGGCAGGTAGGCCTCTGGCTGATAGTAATCGTAGTGTGAGACAAAATAATCCACCGCATTTTCGGGAAAATAGCCGGCCATTTCCTGATATAA
>DUJJ01000032.1:1192-13097 GCA_013329865.1 Candidatus Poseidoniaceae archaeon | reverse complement strand
TGCCTTGCTAAAGTCTTGTTGTGGCTCATGATTAACGTCGGGATGTTCAATTTCTCGATGACCTTAGCCATCGCGAAAGTTTTCCCGCTGCCAGTGACCCCAAGCAAAACACATCTTTCTTGTGAATTTTCCAATTGGGAAATCAGTTTTTCAATTGCTTTTGGCTGATCACCTGAGGGTTCAAATTCAGAGTGCAATACAAATCGCTTGACATCTGGTCGCAGGTGCTCTAATGCTGCCCCTTCTAGTGCCTTGGACAGATCGAATGGATCTTTTACTGCAGTATCAAAATCCTCAAGTGATAAATTAGCGAGATTTTCAAAATCGCCATCATCGTCCCACTCATTAGGCATAGCCATCCTCCTGCAAATAGGTGGTAGCAATCAATAGTTTTCAACTATGGTATTTCCTAAGGCAGGTATAATCCACCATTGACGTGGATTATGCTACCAGTGATGTAAGCTGAGTCATCGCTTACCAAGAAGGCAATAGTCGCCGCCATATCTTCAGGCGTCCCGACTCTCTTGAGTGGGACCTCATTCTCACGCTGGGCCCGCTTTTGTTGTGAGTCACCGGCCAAAATTGCAGTATCAACATAACCGGGGGCTAGAATGTTGACTCGTTTTCCTTCTGGACCCACTTGCTGAGCGAGTGATCTAGCCCACACTGCTAATGCTGCTTTAGAAGCAGAGTAGTCCGCACCGTGTGGTGAGCCTCTAGTTCCTAATTGAGAGCCGACAACGACCATTCTAGCGTTTTGACTGAGGTGAGGTTGTATTGCCTTCCAAACAGCCACTGCGCCTTCAAAGTTCACCGCCATGGTTTCTCTCAATGTATCTATGGTTAATTCATCAGCAGCAACCCGGTTGTAAGCACCATGGTTAAGGACTAACACGTCAATTTTCCGCGCCATCCAAGGATGAATACTTAGCAAGCTAACTTCCCCCTGATTTCCGCAGTCAACTTTGACTGCTAAAGCATCGCAACCGCTCTCTCTGATTTCGTCAACTAGCATTTCAGCAGGTTTTGACGATGTGTTGTAGGTAAGCAATATGTCGTAGCCATCTTCAGCAAGTCGCTTACAGGTTGCTGCACCGATGCCTTGACCGCCTCCAGTTACCAGTGCGACAGGGCGGCTCATAGTATTCCTAAGTGGTTCTAAGCAATAACTCAACCGAATCATTCAACAAACTGTCTAAGTTGAGGCGGCTGCCATCCTTCAGGTTTCATGACCTTACCGTCCGCTCTTCTAATGACCTTCCCATCCACGAGTTTGGCCATGTTCGAACGATGGACTTCGTTGAATGCATCATCATAGATGTCCTGCATGCCATGATTGATTATGGTGCCTGCCAGAATGTAGCCGATATCCGCTAGTGCATCGAGAACTTCGACCAAATCACCACTCCTTGCTGCCTCTGCATATTCTTGGACTTCTTCAGTCAGTAGTTTTATCCGCAGTTCGATTAGTTCACTTGGGCCTAATCCAGGCGCTTCCAGTTTTGGAATTTCAAATGCTTCATTAAATTCCAACAGTGACGCTACGATTGGGTTCATAGTTCACCTAAGTCGTATGCGGCCTTTGAATATTTCATATGTTATCTATCTCGCAGCAAATACTTGTAGGCCTAGATTTGGAACATCAAACTTGCACTCTCAAGCCAACTATCTTAGGTTTTCCAGACTAAGCTTGAATGACTGCAGATTCTTTTTGCGTGATTCCTTTCTATCGATAATTGGGCTTGGATAGTCCTTGCCAATCAGGCATCCGGCAGATTCTTGGATGTGTAAGGGAGCTAAGTTTGGCTCAAAGATGTATTTTGAGGGAAATTCAGCAAGTTCTGGCACCCAATGTCTGATAAATTCAGCATCCTTAGTTTCAACGTTTAAACTAGACTTGGCATCTGGACATGGATTGTATATCCTGTAATAGGGCATTGAGAATGGTGCAACTCCGGCTAACCAGAGCCAGTTTCCGTTATTCACCGCCCAATCACTATCGACTAATTTACGCTCGAATACGTCCCTGCCATGTGTCCAATTTTGCCATAATTGCCCACGAGTCAGAAAGCATGAGACTGCGTGTCTTCCAAGGTGGTGCATCCAACCTGTAGCATTCAATTGACGCATCATGGCATCAATCAAGGGAAATCCAGTTTGACCGGACTCCCAGGCATCTAGTTGGACTTGGTTTAATTCTCCCCACTCGATTTCTTTGCACTGAGAGTTGCCTATGTCTTGGTCCCAATTTGCTGTCGATCTTGAGAGGAGATAGAACATTTCTCTGAACAATATCTGCCCGTGAAGCGACACTGGTGGCACTGTGTGTTCGCTTGATTGTTGTATTTCTGAGCACGAATTCCATAATCGTCTTATTGATAGACAACCAGTGCTGATGTACGGCGACAAACCGGTTGTTGTGGGTTCAAACGGATTACCTTTGACGTTGGTCGAAATTGACTTGGGTTTATTGAAGCTGTTGACATAATCGTGCTGAGATATTACCTTATTTTCCAATCTAGCAATTGCTTCATTTTCCCCTCCACGGAAATAGCCCGGAGTGGTTAGTAAGGGCCGGATTTTGTCTAATGAGGTTTGATATTGTGAATTCACCGATAGACCTTTTTTGCGGCTGCTCAATGATGGATTTAGTTCATTGGTTTGGAACACAATATTTTCGAAATCTCCGAACTCGAGTTTGAATAAACGAACCATATCCTTCATCGATTTGGGTGGTTTATATTTTGGAGAACTTGTGATTGCTTCAACATCGAGGATGGTTTGACTCGAGGGTATTGCTTTTGCTGACCAAGTTTGATGAGTGGTAATGATATTATTTTCAATTACCTCATTTTGTTCTCTATCCTGAGGGCTGGTCGAATATTCGGTCAGTAGAATCACTTCGTAAGGTTGTAATTGTTCATTGATTGACTCAAGCACAGCAACACAATTACCGGAGAAAATATGTAAGTCTAAATCTAATTTACTTTTCAGGTTTTCATGCAGGTCCTCAACACAGTCGAACTGGAATCGTAGTCTGTGCTCGCCCATTGTTTGGGTCCCTCTTTGATTAATTTCTTCATCAAAGATATAGATTGGCAGAATAGCCTCAATATTCTCAGATTCATAAGCCCAAGACAATACAGGATTGTCATGGATGCGCAGAGAGTTACGGAACCAGACAATAGCAACTTGCATGGTTGTGTCTGTCTCATTAATTGTTTAAACATCTGTAAAATTTCACGGCAGGGCGAATGTTCCGCACTACCCGTTACGCCGAAAAATTAACTCGCTTAGCACTTATTATGACACATCAGATTGTTACCCACCGGACGTGTGCCGATAACTTACTCGAGGAGTCGGCCCTCAACAGAGAGTTGTTTGTATGAATCCACTGCGGTTTGTAGGGCTTTAGGCAACTCATCCACCTTGGATTTGGATACTTTCTGTTGACCGCCGATTAATTCAACAACATAATTGACAGTTTCACCGACTTCCATATCCTTGTAATCGCTACGCTGGTGAGCACCACGACTTTCTTTTCTCGCAATAGCCGAACGGATCGTCGCCTCGGCGCTATCGATGGAACCAAGGAGGTCTAAAGCTAGAGCTAGGTCCGAAAACCCTTCAGCACTGGGCCTTACATCAACGTCCTTCGAAGCCTCCTTAACTTGCATTAATTCATCGAGTGCCTGACTCAAACCTTCGCCAGAACGGATAACTCCACAATGGTTCCACATGATGTTTCTTACCGCCCGCTGCAGGGGCCGTGCCAATTCTTCACCCGGAGTAGTCAACTCATCCAATTCTGCAATCGCTTGTTTGATAATTTCTCGATTTCTCATCTGCAGGTTTAGGTCCATCGAGAATCCTGCCGCCTCCTCACCGGCGATTTTACCAAACACCAGGATTTCTGCCAGTGAGTTACCTCCCAAGCGATTGGCACCATGCACTCCAGACGTGCACTCACCAGCAGCGTAGAGGCCACCAACACCAGTAGAGTGCGTCTCAGGGTCAACTACTACGCCACCCATGCTGTAGTGGGCTGTTGGTGCAACTTCCATTGGGTCTTTTGAGATGTCAAGCATTTGCGATTCCATGAACTGGCGATACATTCTCGGGAGTTTTTCGAGGATGAGACCTTTTTCAACATGGCTAATGTCGAGGAAGACACCGTTGTTTGCAGTGCCACGACCCTCTTGGATTTCGGTGTAGTTAGCGAGCGCAACACGGTCTCGTGTTGAGAGTTCCATTCGCACACTGTCATACCGTTCCATATATCGCTCCCCCTCGGAGTTGACTAAACGGCCCCCTTCCCCTCTCACGGCTTCCGTCACCAAGGTTCCAGCCAATGATTCTGGATGCACCATACCCGTGGGGTGGAACTGCACCATCTCCATGTCGGCGAGTTTGCACCCGGCATGAAGGGCTAGGCGCATCGCATCGCCAGTATTTTCATCGCGCCGCGAAGAACTTCTTCGCCAAATTCTCGTGTGCCCCCCGGCAGCGAGAACAACTGAATCGGAAAGGAACACAGTTCTTTCTCCGGAGTTGATGTCAAAGCCAACAGCCCCAAAGCATTGCTCTTGGCCGTTCTGTGTGTTAACTAGTAGTTTGGAGACGTAGATCATGTCAATAATTGGTATTCTCAACTCTTCGACTTTTGAAACTAGGGTATTGAGAATGGCTCTTCCGGTATAGTCGCCAGCATAACAGGTTCGTCGATACGTGTGAGCCCCAAAGTATCGCTGATCAAGTTGACCATCGTCTGTCTTTGCGAAGGGTGCACCCCAATCTACGAGTTCCTTGACCCGTTCAGGAGCGTCCTTTACTAGAATTTCCACGGTTTTCGGATCGCCAATGTGGTAGCCTTCTTGATACGTATCGACGAAGTGCTGAATCCAGTCGTCGTCTGGGTCTACCGTCCCCAAGGCGGCGTTGATACCACCAGCAGCAAGTGTGGTATGGGCGTCGTTGCGGATACGCTTGCCGATGACGAGGACTTCACATCCGCTTTGGTGGGCCGCAATGGCCGCGCGCAAACCTGCACCTCCTGACCCAATTACGAGTACGTTGCATATTCTAGTTCTGTATTGTCCACTCATTATCTCACATCATCTTGTATTGGCGAAAATCCGCTTGATTTCCCACTGGTTCCATAATTGGAATACCCTTAATTTTGAAAGCCCTAAAGGTCTCCTATGAACATGACGGATAGTGTGAAAATCACTTTCGCAAACACATAAATAAGATACCTGTATTTTTACTGCGAAACTATGTGGCGAGTAATGATATTCAATATCATAGCAGGATGAATGGGAGAATCAAAACCCACCCGGTTGAAACTGATACTTTGAACAGAAGGTCCTGAAATTTTTCTAGTGCTTCGTTTTTTAGCATCACGTAAGCATTTGCTAATGCCATTACCAATGCACCAACTAGGAACCAAGCCTCATCGATTGGATTGGCCAACGCAAAACAGGCGAACCAGAGCAAAGTCAACTGAATACTCGTACGCGTGGTTGTCGTCTCAGAAAATCGAGCGGGGAATGAGTTGATACCGTGTTCTCGATCACTCTCAACATCCATTCGAGCGTAGTTGATGTCGAAAGCCGTAATCCACAAAGTCACGCCAAGGGAAATGAAAAAGATACTCGGATACCACAATACTCCCTTGCCAAATCCATCTATACCAGTGATCGCCTCCCAGCCGTGAAAGTCAGCAGCAACTGCGACCCATGCACCAGCAGGCGCAAGGCCAAGACACAGGCCGAGCCAGAGATGACATAACCAAGTGAACCGCTTGGTGTAAGGATAAACCACGAAGGCTAGTACTGGTAACCAAGCCATCATGAGCGCTACCTGATTTAGCAATCCGGCACTTACTACCAACATGCTGAGGAATACGATTGCTAAACTCCACGCAGTGGCTAGCGACATTGCTCCAGTTGCTAAATGTCGTTTGGCGGTTCTCGGATTTGCCGCATCGATTTTTCTATCTATTATCCTATTGAGCGTCATTGCCAGGCCACGGGCACCAACAGCTGCGATCAGCACCAACAGCAAGTCAATTATTGGCATTTCTTTAGACCCGTAAAACTGGTCTACTGCAATGAAGTAACCGATTAGAATGAATGGTAATGAAAATAGTGTGTGTTCAATTTTGATGAATGACATTACCTGTTTGACATCCATCAACTTGCGCCCCCGAATTCTAGATGTACAGGCCATTCGTATTTTGCTAATTCCGGATGAGCTGCCACTTTCTCTAGAGTTTCTTCTGAGTGTAGGGTAATGGCAGGCCACCGTCTCACGCCATGTGTTTCGCTTGGTATTGGTGTGGTTGCATCCCAACAAAGGCGCTGTTTTTCCTCATCAAAAAACAATCCTCTGCCGACATCAAATCTGGAGGTTAGTTGCCAGAGTAGTCTTCTTCTGGCTTTCTTGCAGGTCAAATCCATATCATCATTAGTAATAAATAGCCATCTTAAACACTTTTTAGAATCCAATTGCCAAATTGAATTTTTCAATTGAGAAATTCTTTCTATTCTTGCAGTTTCTGCTCCGTCATTGAATGTTTCTGAACCGGTCTTAGGCGATGGGCTTCCTTCGATGTTGGTGGTAACAACTAACATGTTGTTTCGTAGCATTCTAGCATCGGTTACTTCAGGTATTTTTCTCACCGATTCTAATTCAGTGAAGATGTCCGATTCTGCAAGCCCTTGGCGCCATTTTGGAGTTGCTTGTTTGAACGACCCCTCGAGAGGTTCATTATCCGATCTTGGGTCACGCTCAGGGATGGTCGTTGCATCGATTATCAGTTTGTCATGAACATTCTCATAGGGGCTAGATGCATCTAATGAATCGGCGACCATTCCCTCAAGGACAATCACGTCATTGGCAATTTCGACTTTATCATTCAGAGCGTCGAGTAATGCTTCCAAGTCTTTTGGGTTCTGGTCTGGATCGACAGTGATTATCGCCTTGAGAAACATCATCTGTCCAGCACCGAGTAACCCTAAAGCAGTCTTTCTAGCTTGACGGGGGTAACGTTGTTTAGCCGCAACTATTGCTAGATTATGGAAACCGGTTTCCAGTGGGAGATGAACACTTTTTACGTCTCTATGTTGAAATTGCAGCACCGGTGAGAATTGGCGACCAATTGCTTCACCTAGATATCCGTCTTCCATCGGAGGAAGACCGACAATTGTTGCCGGCAGGACGGCATCTTTCCGCGCGGTAATTGCAGTAACATGCATCACTGGATATTGACCGGTCAGGGAATAAAACCCAAAGTGGTCACCGAATGGTCCCTCTAGTTTGGTTTCGCCAGGGATACAATAGCCTTCAATAACAATATCTGCCTCGGCTGGGACCATCAAATCTTGACTTACCGCCTTGGTTATCCGCAGTGATCTACTACCAAGAATTCCAGCAAATTGGTATTCTGAGAGGTTGTCAGGTAGCGGGGCGATTGCGGAAAAAATCAGTTCTGGCGGACCTCCCATACAAATCGCGACCGGCATCTTCTGTGCTTCGCCTATTGCGGCCGCATGGTCTGCACCGTGCTTGTGTATTTGCCAGTGAAGCCCTATTTCTTTTTCGGAAAACACCTGCGCACGATACATTCCAAGATTATGCTCACCTGAAATGGGATCTTTGGTTACCACCAATGGTAAGGTGACAAAAGCACCGCCATCCATCGGCCAGGTTTTAGGAATAGGCAGTTTAGTTAAATCTGTATCCAGTCTGATTCTTTGACAATTGCCTCGCCATTTCTTTCTTGGTGGCATAGCAAGGGCATCTCTGACCAGCGGTAGTGCTTTCCATGGTGCTCTCATGTAGGCGCCGATATCAGGCTTCATCATTGCAACCATTCGATCACCTACCTCTGTTTCATGTGATGCACCCAATGCTCTTAACGTCCGGTCATTGCTGCCAAAGATGTTCATAACCAGTGGTATCTTGGATATTGAACCATCAGGCAACCTTGGTTGTTCAAACAATACGGCGGGGCCGTCATTTTTCACTAACAGGTCTGCAATCGCACCGGCCTCATACTCGACATCTACTGGTCTAGTGATTTTGAGCATCTCACCTCTCGATTCTAGGTGTCGCATCCAACGCTTCAGAGTCTTCCAAGCCACGCTCAACCCAACATGATTATACCTTTGAACCTGCGTAGGCAGCCACGGTAGGTTAACCGCTTCATTGATGGACTGATTATTGCTCGGTTGTTCATGGCAGAGAGCGCTGACATGGTCGATGTGCTAGTCATCGGTGCGGGTCCCGGAGGCGGGTCTGCGGCAATACACTGCGCCCGTGCTGGATTAAAGACGGTGGTAGTCGAAGCCGACCCCTCAGTCGGAGTGCCGGTTCATTGCGGCGAATGCTTGTCTGACCTTGCCGTGCAAAACCTTGATTTGGATATTCCAGATCATGTCAAAGCCTTAGATGTCAAGGGCATCAGAGTTATTTTTCCTGATGGGACAGAAAAGTTGCTAACGGAGCCAGGCTATGTTTTAGAGAAGCATCTATTCGAACAGTGGTTGATGGATGAGGCTGGCAAATTAGGCTCGAAACTCCATCTTGCTCATAAAGTAAGGTCGATGGAAAGAATTTACAATAGCGAAAATCAATTTACCAATTGGAAAATTGATGGTAGAGGCGACCGGTTTCCAATTTATTGCAAGGCGGTAATTGATGCATCAGGTGTTGCCGGAGCGTCATCTAAATTACTTGATATGGGCACCTCAGTCGAAGTAATTGCGGGCTTCCAATATGAGATGACTGAGGTCGAGAACGATGGTTATCTTGATTTTTATTTGTGGCCGCAATACTCGCCACACGGGTATGTTTGGATGATTCCTAAAAAGGGCGACAGAGCGAATGTGGGTCTAGTTACCACCGACAAGAAAGGTGGAATTAAATATCTAGACAAATTTATTCAAGATACTTATCTTGATGGCAAACCAATTGTCAATCCACAATGGCGAAAAGAGTCGGTCAGAGTCAGACCATTTGGAGGAACAATACCTATTTCTGGCCCGCGCGATGTTACTGTTGATGATGGGGTAATACTGGTCGGTGATGCTGCTGGTTTCACATCACCACTGTTTGAAGGAGGGTCTCATCTGGCGCTCTGGTCGGGCAGAGAGGCCGCCAGTGTTGTGGCAAAGGCGATTGCTAGTGGTGATCTATCACAACAGTCCCTGATGGATTATGAGCATGCATGGAAAAAGCGTTTCCCACCTTATCACAAAATCCTCAAAGGCAAAACCGCTCTCTACGAACTAACAGACGAAGAGATGTCTATAATGGCTAAATGTCTCCCGGACGAGCTCGGTAACATGTCGCCATTCCAGAAACTTGGTATCGGATTAAAGATTCTTGTCCGTAAGCCAGTATTGCTGACCAAAAAGGTCATCTCGGTTTTACTATCATTTGGCTACAGTCGAGCCAAGCATTTTGGTTGGTAATGAGCCTTAACCACAGATTATTACGGGAGTTAACTCCATCAAGAACCGGGGGTAGCCTAGGCTATGTGGGAGGCGACACTGTATATTGCAAGTATCGCAGCAGTCGTCCTGATGGTCAAACCTGGGCTCCATGAAATCTCTAAGCCCGCCGGATTGACGGCACACATCTTACTTGCGCTGCCATTTTTTGCTTTGGTTAGTAGATTTCTGGTTAACGATACTTCACTACAATATGTTGCCGCATTTGGCGGTGAGGCCCTCCCGATGAAATACCGATTTGCTGCTACTTGGGCAGCGCGCGAGGGACCAATCCTGATGTGGGTGGTCTGGATGGCGTTACTGGCGTGGATATGGCGGCGACCGATGGTCGGCAAGTCGGTTGAATCAACCGCTACGCGTGATTTTAGACAACGAGTCATGTATGGTTTCTCGCTCACATTATTGTTGATTGCTGCGGTGCTAAATCCGTTTAAGAAAACCCCTGACTTCTTTTTTGGTTCCGGCCTCAACGAGTTATTGCAAACTGATTTAATGATAATTCACCCGCCTGTTATATTCCTCGCTTATTCTTTCTGTATCTTCATAACTGCAATCTCTCTATCTGGCATTTTTACCAGCGGAGTTGCTGGTATAGATGAACGAATCTTGTCGCTGGTTCGCCCCGGACTTCTAGTAACTACCATTGGTATTGGCTTAGGCGGTTTGTGGGCTTATCTTATCTTGGACTGGGGTGGATACTGGGCCTGGGATCCGGTTGAAACGGGGTCATTTTTGCCGTGGTTGGCACTAGTCGGCCTATCTCACATGCGCACTAGGCCGGGTAAGGTAAGCGATAAAGGTTGGATCGGTGCTGGTTTGGTTGTTGGGGCATTAGCTCTCTTCGCAACACTTGTAACAAGAGCCGGTGGTGTGTGGGCTTCCTCAGTGCATACCTTCGTTACCTCAGAGACCGGCTCTGCGCCAGATGATGCTTTTTCTCGCATGATGCTACTCAAGAGTGATGGAATGGCCGGCGTCGAAATAATGACTTACTTGATGTTTATTTTGTTACTAATTGGCGCTTGGTTGATGCTGAATCGACAATCACACCATGGTCGAGAAACGCCAAATTCTGCGTTGGTTTTGCTTATACCCACAGTTGGTTCTGCATGTGCAATATTTCTCGGTGCGGATTTGTACCATTGGATTCCAGATTTAGCGATATTCGGATTAGTGGTAAGTTTCGTCGGGTTAGATAAATTTTCCAATCCACGGATTGTTCGACGGACAAATGGTTGGAGTTTTTATTCTGGCAGATTTTTACCCTCAATTATAATCCTGCCTCTAGCGATTTACGTATTAATCCCAAAGGCGTTTTTTGTGCTCTTGTTTATCATCTTCCTCACACCGATGTATTACTCAAATAATGCCACTAATGAATGGATATGGGCTAGCATGGGAATAATGCTTGCACTTGCTGGCGCATGGTCTGGAATGATTGGCGTAATCATTGCTGCAGTGGTAATTCTAGTCTTCTTAGCGCCATTTTTAGTCGAGGAAGATCAGCCAAAATCTACAACAGGTTGGCTGACTAGACGACGCCTCAATCAAACCGCTTTGTGGTGTTCTGTCATGCTGGTAAGTCTATACTTAGTGCTGACTTTGGTAATACTGCTGGAAAGTATCGATACTGTCAATTTCGACGCCCATGAGTTGTATGGAGCCCCATTTTTGCTTGGTTTTGCTGCGGCAATGCTGACTTATACGCGCCGAAAATCGAATTACAAAAGCACACTCTATGCCATTGGCGGTATTGTGTTATTTTCGCTGTTTATGGCGTTATTTTACTCGGATACATTAGGCGGTGACTCCTCAACTGCGTTATCCGAATATATCGATAGGGGCTTAATTGCTTGGATTTCGTTTCCTATGCTACTGATTTTAATTGGCCCGTTAGCATTTGAAATTAAGCAGCAGATATCACACAGTGGTAAGCAAAGGTTCTGGCTGAGGATACCCTTCAATGCTCATTTAGTGCACTTAGGACTTGCGTTATTGCTTATCGGCCACATCACAACCACTGTACTGGTCGACCGGGGTGATGCGAGTCATCGAATTACTTTGGTCAAGGATGAGATAATAATTGATGGTGATTATGGTTATGAATTCACTGAGTTAATGGCTACAGAAGATGATTTGGATGTAGGTGATGGCTTTGTTGGTGCCAAAATAACGGTGTATGACTACAGCGAGGGGGACTTCGAGGAAATAGGAGTCGTAGAGCCAGGAATGCTGCGTTTTGACCGGACTGGAACTGCACGTTCAGAGGTTGACGTGCTATCACGCTGGTCAGGGGACATGGTGTTTATTTTTGACGGCACACAAGCCCAGGGTTTGATGCAGCAAACCTCGTCAAGTGGCTTGGAATCTGTCAATTTGGTCAGAGT
>DUJJ01000032.1:963-1112 GCA_013329865.1 Candidatus Poseidoniaceae archaeon | reverse complement strand
ACATTCAGTGGAATTTCTAAAAACAAGCAACTGGCCTCTAGAACAGTCAAATTGACCGAGCAAGAATAATG
This sequence comes from Candidatus Poseidoniaceae archaeon, assembly GCA_013329865.1. Lineage (GTDB taxonomy): Archaea > Thermoplasmatota > Poseidoniia > Poseidoniales > Poseidoniaceae > MGIIa-L1 > MGIIa-L1 sp8725u. The sequence continues at coordinate 1,041 of DUJJ01000032.1, read as the reverse complement.
TTATTTTTAACCGAGATATTATGAAGGGGAGGTCAGTCGGGCGAATGTCCCTAAAGGAGGATATATCATGGAAGATGG
>DUJJ01000032.1:0-803 GCA_013329865.1 Candidatus Poseidoniaceae archaeon | reverse complement strand
ATGATGCTCGGAATGTTGGGCGTAACATACAGTGGAATTCATAAAACCAAGCAACAGGTAGCCAAAAATCAAAAATTATCGGAAGCGGAATGACCCTATTTTTAACCGAGATATTATGAAGGGGAGGTCAGTCGGGCGAATATCCCTCAAGGAGGATATATCATGGAAGATGGTGCAATAATTCATGTTGATTACGACTTATTCAGCGGAGAAACTGGTGACTTGATTGAAACTACAAGAGAGGCAATCGCCAAAGAGCACGAAATGTATCAAGAAGGCAGAACCTACTCTCCGATGGTCTGCGTAGTGGGTAATGGAAACCTTATACCGGGCTTCGAAGCGGCTTTGAAAGAAGCGAAAGTAGGCAACGAAGTAGATGTCGAAATAGCGCCTGCTGATGGTTATGGTGAAAAAGATGCTTCGCTAGTTGAAACAATTAGTATCGACAAATTGCGAAGAGCTGTGCAAGACCCCAATTCTCTCTATCTTGGTGCACCAGTAAACATCAACGGTCGACAGGGCTATCTATCATACCTAGCGGCTGGCAGAGCGAGAATTGATTACAACCATCCAATGGCAGGTAAGACGCTAAAATACGTTTTTACCGTGGTCAAGGAAGTAAAGGGTAAGGAAGACAAGGTGTTGGGTCTGCTAGAGTCAAACTCAGGCCATTCTGGCTTTGAGGTTTCATTCAAGGGCGATGATCTGTCAATTATTTTGCCGCAAGCCATGCTGTTTGATACCAACGCAGCAATGCTGAAATTCCGCTTAGTTACCATGATTCGGGACGCAGTCGAGTGCGG
>DUJJ01000098.1:3082-11047 GCA_013329865.1 Candidatus Poseidoniaceae archaeon | reverse complement strand
AAACCGCAGCGATGTATTGCCTGACTTATATGCTTGGGAAGGCAGAATGGGTGGTGACTGGATACCTAATGACTATCACATTGTGGGAACAAGCCCACCAACGACTTCAGCGAATGACACCACCAATCTTGTTAAGCAGCTAATCGAATTGAATGTCGAGGTCATACTATACGCTGGTGGGGACGGAACTACTAGAGATATCGTCAATGCATTGGGCCAAGAAAAAATACCCCTTATTGGAGTGCCAGGTGGGGTTAAGATGTATTCAGGCTGTTTCGCTACGACACCCAGCGCTGCAGCAGAAGTGCTATTCTCATTTGTTATAGGTGATTTGATGGCATCGATAACCGAAGTAATGGATTTGGACGAAGAACTCTACTTGATGGGGCAGTGGAAAGTCCGCATGTATGGAGAGGCTCTGACACCGGCAAGTCCCAGATTTATGCAGGGTGCTAAGCAGCAGGTTGAACGAGCCTCAGAAGAGGAAATAATCGAAGGACTAGCCAATCATATCGCTGAACTAATTGCCAGTAAACCAGATTTGATGATAATCTGGGGCAGTGGCGGAACCCTGAGATTAATTGGGGAGTTAATCGAACAAAAGCTAACCCTACTGGGAATAGACATACAACACAAAGGCCAAATCCACAGTGACTTGAACGAAACAGAACTAATCAAACTCCTTGCTTCCCATCAGGAAGAAAAGCTACTACTCCTTTCGCCCATGGGCGGACAAGGCTTCCTCATTGGACGAGGCAACTTACAATTATCACCAGAGGTACTAAGGCTAATTGGTATTGAATCAATACTCGGGGTGGCCACACCGGCAAAACTGATGGGCTTATCTAACGTTAGAATAGACACTGGCGACGAGACCCTCGATGAGGAATTTAGGAAACGAAAATTTGTCAAGATGCTTCAAGGATACCGTACCACCAGGGTAATTCGGGTTGCAGACGTTTAATCATAATTCCAAACCAGAAGCAGCCATCAATAATCCGAGGAACGGAGGACTTGGACGCCCGGGTCTTGACTTGAATTCGGGGTGATACTGAACACCGACGTAGTAAGGGTGATCGTCTAACTCAAAAATTTCACAGCGTTGTCCGGTTCCATCCTTACCGACAAATTTGAGCCCGGCTTGTTCGATATCATCAATAATATCGGGATTGACTTCATATCTATGCCGATGTCGCTCATCAACTGATTTATCTGTGCCGTATAGTCTTTTGATTTTGCAATCATCAATTTGCCAAATAGTTGGTCTACTACCTAATCGCATTGTGCCGCCTAGGTGAGTTTTTGATATCTCAGGCATGAATATGATTGCCGGATACTCAACATTTTCATCGAATTCCGTTGAGTTGGCCCCCTTCATACCCAAAACATTTCGGCAGAACTCAATTGTTGCAACTTGTAAACCAAGACATATACCAAGATATGGAACATTATTTTCTCTAGCATATTTGGCAGCATTAATCTTGCCTTCTACCCCACGGTCCCCAAACCCTCCGGGCACCAGAACACCGTTAGACGCTTCCAAATCTTGCCATGCAGCATTATATTCTTGGCTATTCTTGGTTTTCCAATGGGCTTCCAAGTGACTTGCTTCAATCCAATTTATTGACAACTTTCGCCTTACTTTCATGGCAGCATGTTGTAGACTCTTGATGACAGATAGATACGCATCTGATAAGTCCGTATATTTCCCAACCATGGCGATTGATACACTTTCTGTCAGTTTGTCCAAATCGTGAGCCATATCGCGCCACTGATCTAGCATGCCAGTAGTATTACAGTCGATTCCAAGAATTTTACAAAGCCCCTGCTTTTCTAACATTAGTGGCACGTGATAGATGTTCGGAACGTCGTGCGTCGACATTACAGCATCGGGCGAGACGTGGCAGAATGCCGCGAGCTTTTCTTTGGTCTCATCAGTCATTGGCTCAGTAGAGCGACAAACTAGGATATCAGGAGTTATACCTAATCCTCGCAGCTCCTTGACCGAATGCTGGGTAGGCTTGGTTTTCTGTTCACCTACCGGTCCCATAACCGGAACCAACGAGACGTGAACAAAGGTGACATTTTCTCTCCCGACCCTAAACTGAAACTGTCTTAATGCTTCAACATACGGTGATGATTCGATGTCACCAACAGTCCCACCCAGTTCGATGATACAAGCGTCAGGCGAATCAGCCTCGCCATCAGCCGGTACGTGAGCAACACGCTCAATCCAATTTTGAATTTCATCAGTGATGTGCGGTATTACCTGGACAGTCTTGCCCAGATAATCACCCCTTCGCTCTGCTTCAATCACTTTCGAATAGATTTTTCCGGTGGTGAGATTATTATCTCTACCTAAATTCAAATCTAAGAAACGCTCGTAATTACCTAAATCTAGGTCTACTTCACCACCATCATCTAAGACGAATACTTCACCATGTTCGAAGGGCGACATCGTTCCTGCGTCGCTGTTTAGGTATGGGTCTATTTTGATTGAGGTCGTACGCAACCCGGCACTCTTGAGTAGTACTCCGATACTACTTGCAGTGACGCCTTTTCCTAGTCCTGACAGGACCCCGCCGCTGACAATTACGTATTTCATCATACACCAACGGGATTTTTACCACCTATGCCCCCTTAATCAATATATCCGAAAAATTGAGACTTTGATAAATTATTTTTATACTTTGATAGCGAATTATCAATAGGTGTCTACTATGCCGGTAAACTGACGCACATGACGGCTATACCAAAAACCATGATGGCTTGGAAAAAAGTCGCATCGCGGCCAGGAGGATTCGAGTTTGTGGAAACGTCAGTTCCGCAAGTAAAGCCAGACGAAGTATTAGTCAAGACTCACTCAACCTCCATCTGTGGCACCGATTTACACATTTGGAAATGGGATGAATGGGCGGCAGAAAATGTTCCAATTAATACCACAACAGGGCACGAAACCTGCGGAGTAGTAATGGCAATTGGTAGTGAGGTAACTACGCATAAAATTGGCGATAAAATAGCGGTTGAATGTCACCTCGCTTGCTGGGATTGTGACCGATGTCGTGAAGGGAATGCACACATATGTGAGGAAGGTCAGATTTTTGGGGTTCATAGTAATGGTGCATTTGCGCCATATTTCACCGTACCAGCAGTTAATGCCCGGCACTTTCCAGACAATCTAACCATGGATTTAGCGTCTGTTCAAGACCCGCTTGGTAATGCCATTCACACTTTAACGGGAGGCCCAGTAAAGGATGCAACAGTTGCGATTCACGGGCTTGGTCCGATTGGGTTGTTTGCCGTTAATGTAGCTAAGGCGATGGGCGCTAGAAAGGTGATTGCCATAGATTGGGATAACCAAACTAGGATGCAACTCGCAACCAAACTCGGTGCCGATGTCGTGCTTGGCAAAGATGATGATATTGTTGCTTCAATACTAGCCCATACCAATGGCCAAGGAGTTGATAATAGCTGTGAGTTTTCAGGATCCCCAAGCGCACTTTCTAATACTATTTACTCAACTAGAATGGGCGGCTATGTCAATGTTTTATCAGTATATGGAACTACAAAAACCGAGGTTCCGATGAATGATATAGTATTCCGGTATTTGCATCTTAAAGGCATTAACGGTCGTAAGATGTGGTCTACTTGGGAGACGATGCACGAACTGATTAGCCAAGATAAAATTGACATTGAAACCGTTGTTACTCATCGAGTTTCTTTCAACGATTGCAAATTTGGTTTTGAACTCGCTATGGGTGGAGACTGCGGTAAAGTAGTAGTCGATTTTTAAGCGTCAATCCATTTGTATCTTCTCGCTCCTTCTTGAACACCAGATTCGCCTATTTCGACTAGGGCAAACTCGCCTTCAGGTTCGACAACACTACCACTTTGGAGACCTTTGTGAAGATTCTCATAAGTGATATGGTCAATGGCAACTCTGCCCGCTAAACGCTCGAATAAACTCCAGCGCGAGACCACCTCTCGCCATTTTGGCGATACCTTGCCCTCAAACACTTTGGCCTTAGCGCCAGAACCATAACCACATAGTCCGAACAACTTGTTGTCTAGGTTGACATTTTCTTCTAGGTCTGACTCAAATGTGGACATGAGTGCTAGGAAAATCGAGCCAGTGTATTGATTACCGATCAAACTACTAGCCCGCTGACCTTTTTCGATACGACTAGCGTGGAACTCAAGATACTGTGGGGTTTTGGAAATCGCTCTTCGGTAGCCATCCATCGCTTTTTCCCATATCTCGATTATCACTGGGTCATCTGAGTTATGAGGTTCTGGTGCTGGTCCAAGTTGCTTAGCTACCTCATGCCACATTTCGGTATCTTCTCGGTCGTGTCGAAAAACATCAGGAAACATTCGCTTGGCTTGGTAAGCATATGGTAGGTGCATGATTATACGGCTCCACTGCTCGGTAAAGCGAGCATCATCTTCGTGACTGTATCTGCCCGAGCGTTCTGCTTTTTGAACGAAATTATGGAACGCTTGACGAACTGCTTGTTGGTAGCAACGGTTGGAGAACTGTCCATCGAATACCGGCTCATCACGATGAACACTTACCTTTTCTTCGCCGTGAGCAAAAATCCCCAACTTTCTTACTGTTGAGGCGGGCAAATGACGAATCATTCGCTCAACTATACCTTTCTTAATTGATTGGCCAGCCTCTTGGGCAAGAGTCATCACATTTGCGATAATTGATTTGACAGATACCTCGCGTCGTGGCTTAAAGAAGTCATGAACCGGAGTTGTTGAAACTCCAATGATGTCAGGTATCTCCAGCAATCGAGGGTTTCTGCGGATTAATATAGCGCCGCCGCCAGCACCTTGGGTATATTCTCCAGCAGATTCTAGCGCATACTTGGCGTTATCTGAGAAGATAACAATACCAATGCGTTCATCTTCATCGGTCGACCGAGCAGCCCAGTCCAGTGTGTTGTGCATCGCATCGACCGCCCCGATACAGGCAAAAGTCATGTCAACAACATCACAGTTACGGAAACAGTCGGCCCCATACCGCTCTGAATACCTTTGAGTAAGCATATCGACGATGTATGTCGCAGTTGGCTTAGCACCATCAAGGGCGGATTCAGTCCCAAGGTACATCCGACCTATGTTCCTTGGATTCAGACCATTGCGATCTATCAGCTTCATTACTGCATTTGCGCCCATGGTTGCAGTATCTTCATGCACGTCAGGTATCGACATTGCTTTCAGGCCAAGACCCTTGTTTAATTTACCATAATCCTCGCCGCGAAGGTCGGCGAAATCCTTCATATCCATGTATAATCTTGGAAAATGAATCGCTACATCATCTATGCCGACGCATACCGAATCGTTAGAGCCCATCGAATTTCGGGTTTTTTTCGAGTATTTGAATATCTGTCTAATAATGCTGCCTTTCATCTGCGTTTCATTACATTTCATCTTCTGGCATGTCTGGCATCTGCATTTCTTGCTTTGCCCACAACACATCATCAATTCTTAGCACTGAAATCGCCACTTCAGTCGCACCGATAATCGCTTGTTTTACAATCCCTTGTGGTTCAAGAACGCCCAATTCGACCATGTCACTAGGTTCACCGGTTGAGAGATTAATGCCGATATAATCTGACTCGAGATTGGTCTGCTTAGCAACAACATCCAGTAGTGTAGTAATCGGGTCGATTCCTGCATTTTCAGCAAGCACTCTGACAATTACCTCGATTGCGTCAGCATATGCTTCCACAGCCAGTTGTTCGCGACCAGGAATAGTTTCAGCGTAACGCCTCAACCGACGCGCAAGAGCGACATATGAGGCACCTCCCCCACACACTACAAAACCATCCTCAACTAACTGAACACTTACTCCTATTGAATCATCAAAACATCGTTCAACTTCATTAACGAAATCTGCAGTACTCGCCTTAGCAATAATAGTTGCAGCGTTACCATCCCCTTTAACAATCCAGAAGTCTTTACCATCTATTGTGGTATTTTTACTTGATGTGAATGAACCTAAATCGTTAGTAGTTAATCCATCAATCGAGTTTATCAGATTAGTGCTACATATTCGAGCCAGCATATTCAGGTCGCTGCGAGCAACTCTTCTGAAAGCTTGAATACCATTTTCAGCAAGGTAATTTTTGATATCATCATCAATACTCTCACGACAAGCGAGAACTGTGACATTATGTTTGACTAACTTATCAACCTGTCTCTTTAGCATGTTTTGCTCCTCTTGTCTGAACGATTCGAGGACCCCAACGGTGGTTACATTCAGTTTGAGGTCGGTAGCAACATTGCTTTTTTCTAATCCCCCATCAATCAACACAATTTTACCATCGTTTACTGCTTTCATCATGTTGCTAGAAATCCTTTTCTTCGGTATCATCAGACCTCTGAATGCCTTTGAATCCTCTACCTTACCACCGGTTTGTGAAATCAACTTGATCTTTGAAACATCAACGGTTGAATCCTGTTCGGCAACCATCTGCACAGCGTCGAGGGAAACTCTAGCAATAGTATCCTGCATAGAACTGTGGCCTTTGCCAGCCAGTGCGGTTTTGACAACGGAATACTTGATATTTTCATTTGACTCAAATATAATCTCTGAGATACATTGCAGTATATACTGCTCAGATTTGCGATAACCTCGAGCAACTGTTGATGGATGAATTCCTTGAAGAATTAACTGCCAAGCATTTTGGAGCATTTCACCAGCAAGTATTACCGTACTGGTAGTTCCATCCTTGGCTATTCTGTCTTGCGTTGACGAGGCATTAATCATCATCTTGGCAACTGGGTGCTCGACCTTAGCGGTCTCCAGCACGGTAACACCGTCGTTGGTAACCAGCGTACGACCCTCATCGTCAATCAGTAATTTATCTAGGCCCTTTGGTCCAAGAGTCGATCTTATTGCTGCTGCCAACGCCATTGCAGCTTGGATGTTCTTTTGCAAAGCCTCGCGACCACTTGATCGAGTAGTGTCTTTGAGGATTGGAGCCTCGCTCATGTTGTACCCACTACCAACTAGGAAATAAGCGCGTCTCAGTCTTCGTCGACAACTTCGAAGTCGGCATCAACAACGTCATCACCATCGACACTGATATCGCCGTCTTCGCTGGAACCCTCTTGCTCGGCCATTTCTGCAGCAGCGGCTTCATACAACTTTGCTGATACGCCATGCATCGCCTCTTCAATCTCTTTGACCTTTGCCTGTATAGCCGCATCATCAATATCATCAATTTCTAATGGCTTACCGTCATCATCTTGAACGAGTTTTTCCAATTCATCTAATCTTTCTTTGACTGGTTCTGTATCATCATCATCCAGCTTATCTGCCGATTCATCCAAGGTTCTTCTGGTTTGATAGAGAACTTGGTCTGCCATATTCCTTAGCTCAACCTTTGCCTTTCTCTGTTTATCTTCTTCAGCAAAATTTTCTGCCTCAGCAATCTTTGCTTGAATTTCGTCTTCCGAAAGCGAGGTTTGCGATTCTATTTTTACCGACTGCTCTTTACCCGTTCCCATGTCTTTAGCGCTAACATTAACTATGCCATTGGCATCAATATCAAACGTGACTTCAATTTGTGGCACACCTCTTGGTGCTGCCGGTATCCCCATCAGGGTGAAGTCCCCCAGCGTCACGTTATCTTTGGCAAACTCTCGTTCACCTTGCAACACGTGAATTGTTACCGCTGGCTGATTATCAGAAGCAGTCGAGTAGATTTCTGAGCGGCGGGCAGGTATAGTTGTGTTTCGCTCAATCATCGTTGTCATAACACCGCCAAGGGTTTCGATACCTAGAGTCAGCGGGGTAACGTCGAGTAATAACACATCTGAAACACCTTCATCACCAGCGATGATTCCTGCTTGTAAAGCAGCACCCATTGCTACAGCTTCATCAGGATTAATGCCTTTGTATGGTGATTTACCAGCCTCTTTCTCAACCGCTTCTTGAACTGCAGGAAC
>DUJJ01000098.1:1807-2997 GCA_013329865.1 Candidatus Poseidoniaceae archaeon | reverse complement strand
TCTGAGCGGCGGGCAGGTATAGTTGTGTTTCGCTCAATCATCGTTGTCATAACACCGCCAAGGGTTTCGATACCTAGAGTCAGCGGGGTGACGTCGAGTAATAACACATCTGAAACACCTTCATCACCAGCGATGATTCCTGCTTGTAAAGCGGCACCCATTGCTACAGCTTCGTCAGGATTAATGCCTTTGTATGGTGATTTACCAGCCTCTTTCTCAACCGCTTCTTGAACTGCAGGAACTCTGGTTGAACCACCGACTAAAATTACTTTGTCGACATCACCCTTTTTGACTCCAGCATCTTTCATTGCTTGTCTAGTTGGCGTCATGGTTTTCTCAATCAGTTTTGCTATCAAACTTTCAAATTTGGCACGGGTCAAAGTGATGTCAAGATGCTCTGGTTGACCGTCTACCATAGTGATGAATGGTAGATTGATCTGAGTTTGCTGAGTGCCAGATAATTCGATCTTTGCCTTTTCAGCGGCTTCTTTCAAGCGGGACATGGCAGTCAAATCTTTTGACAAATTGATACCGGTGTCCTTCTTGAATTCCTTGACTAACCAGTCAATTACCTGATCGTCAAAATCGTCACCGCCCAGTTTATTGTTGCCTGCCGTTGCTTTTACCTCAATTTGCGGTTGGCCATCAACTTGGTAAATCTCTAGAATTGACACATCAAACGTTCCGCCACCTAAGTCGTAGACTAAAATCGTTTGATCGTCTTCTTTGTCAACACCATATGCTAGGGCAGCAGCGGTTGGCTCATTGATTATACGTAAGACTTCGAGGCCTGCAATACGCCCAGCATCCTTGGTTGCAGTTCTTTGGGCATCGGTAAAATATGCCGGACAGGTAATAACTGCCTGCTTTACTTCCGAGCCTAAATAAGCCTCAGCATCAGCCTTTAGCTTTTGCAGGATAAACGCTGAGATTTCTTGAGGAGTGTATTCCTTATCGTCAATATTGGTGTTCCAATCAGTTCCCATGTGCCGTTTTACCGACAGCAAGGTCCGTTGAGAGTTGGTAACCGCCTGACGCTTTGCAGTAACCCCGATCAGTCGTTCTCCCCCATCTTTTGCAAAAGCAACCACAGATGGAGTGGTTCTGGCACCTTCGGCGTTAGCAATTACTACCGCTTCACCATTTTCTATTGTTGCTACACAGCTGTTTGTTGTTCCTAAATCTATTCC
>DUJJ01000098.1:0-1492 GCA_013329865.1 Candidatus Poseidoniaceae archaeon | reverse complement strand
CCTAAATCTATTCCTATTACTTTACTCATTTTTTCATCTCCTTAATTCAAAATATTGGAATTCCACCATCGTCTTCGTCATCATCATCCTCGCCAAAATCTAAGCTAACATCGGCCGCAGGATTTTCATCATCACTATCTTCCAGGGCAGAGCCTTGTGGAGTTAGTTTTAGCGTAACGTCGAGAATGCCATTGTTCAATGACCATCCAACAACATCTTCGCATGGATGTGGCAATTTTATTCTCGCCATCGGTTTAGTTTGTGTCTGCTTCATTATCTCAAGCATTGAGCCGCCCTTGGAAAGATTCATTTCCATCTGCATTTCTTTGATATCGCCTTTGAGCGCGAAATCGATTGTTATCGACATATTCCAACCATCGAGATAGAAGTCGTCACTTGGTAACCTCAACACCTCATCGTTGTCGTCCTCAATCTCTGGGGTTTCGATTTCTACAGGCACGGCGTCAACTTTGACATCCATCCCTAGATTCCCTAGTATATCTTCTATCGACTGACCAGATTGGAACATCTTGCTAAGATTTGATAGGTCAAAGTTGAAATTTACATCACCACTATTCAGCTTGTCGGCATCTAGTCCCATTTTTTCGAATTGAGATTTGAACTGTTCCATCATACCTTTGATTTGAGATTTGTTTAGTGACATACCCATGCCCTTGAACATCTCGACTAGTCTGTCAATCATCTGTTCTTCCCAATCATCGTTATCGCTCATATGACCACTACTTAACCATCGGTTACATAGTGGCGAACAACTTCACATATATGAACATCTCGAATAATTATCGATACAACTCAGCCGCTTTTTCGAATCCTTACAACTCCGATTATTATACTTGCAATAACGCTTAATGTAAGGATATTGGCAAAAATCATGGCTGTAGATTTAATGGCGATACCATAAATTAGCCATAATGTCAATGAAAATGCGACGATTGAGAATGTAGGTATCGATATACCATCGTGGCGCTTGTATTTCCACACTTCAAGTATTTGTGGACCCCACGCAATCACGCCAATTACACCGGCAGCTATGCCAATTGCTTCGATGACAAGGTCAGCCAAACAATCACCGATTCCACTCAGCGGCCGGTTTAGACAAAGCAATCCTGTCGATACAAGCCCACGGAATGTCTCTTGGGACGGACTCTCCGACCACGTGCATTTTGAGGCAGGCACCGTGGGCAACTCTCAATTCAACATTTTTACTACCGATTTTTATTTTCGCTAGTGAAGGTTGTTTATCAAATATTGAAAACCAACCTCGCTTATGCGTCGTATTCCCATCCACGGGGCGTTCTCGCTGCTCAAAGATTGTTTCTAATTGATCCCCTAAACCAAGCGATATGACATCACCTTTGTTCAGCAATCCACCATACATGTGAACCTCATCCCAAGTGTTGAAACCTTCCAGTGTCTCAACCAATTCTGGATTTGGGTGGCCGGGATTGATGGTCTTTAGAATATCCAAAAA
>DUJJ01000056.1 GCA_013329865.1 Candidatus Poseidoniaceae archaeon | reverse complement strand
TACACTGGGTCTGGTATTGCTTTTGCAATTTCTGCAAGTGAAAATTCTGCACCGTTGAGTGGACCATTCAGTTCGAAGTGTTCTGCAATGTGAGGGTCTATCTCTCCAAAGCAGCCTACGTGCATGCCGTCAATCACCACCTTGGCGGCTCTGCCACGCAACCAAGGCCCCTCGTTATCTGGCAGGGGTAAAATATCATATTCGTTAGCACCAATATCCCGTAAAAAGGCTTGAATTCTTCCTCGAACTGCCGCAAATCCGCCGCTTCTTTCAGCGGTAATAAACGCCAATCTAGTTGAGTTTTTATGATCTCGAACAACGGTACCCACCTCATAGACACTCTGTGGCAAATCATGGTGGCGATTGGTCGAAAGTAATCTCATAAGGCCTGGCAACAGATATTGTCTAAGCAAGGTGTGGTCGATGGTTATTGGATTTGTTATACGAGTGACTTCACCGACATTACTCCAACGAACCAAATTAAACTGGTCTTCATCATTTGACAGCGTCAGTGATTGAATTTGCATCATTCCCATCCCTTGCATTGAATTCCCGACTCTGCGTAGTAGGTTTGCGTCTTCACGCGGTCTTGCGGTCATTGGTGAGCGAGGAATGTCTTCGCCAAGATCTTCATAGCCATGACCAATCGCTATGTCTTCGATTAAATCTACTGGGTGCAAAATATCAAAGCGCCAGCGCGGCATTTCTATAGTAATGAAGCCATTTTCTTGACTAACGAATTTTCCTCCCATCCTGTTTATTGCCATTGATACATCATCATCGGTCAAATCGCTACCAAGTAGTCCCTTCAGCATGGAGGTTGCTAATTTGTGTTGAACACCACTGCCATTCGGCAAGGTGTTTGTTACCCCTAAACAATCAGTGACCTCAACAGTTTCTATAACGCCTCCATACTCTTGTAATTGTAGGGCAACCAACATCAGAGCTGATTCACACGCTCGAGCATCCCAACCGGTTACGTCGATGAAAAAGTCTCTTGTGTCTTCGGTAACGGTTGTGTGGTCGCCGTTGATAATAGGCGGGAATGATAATACATTATTAGCAGCATCAACTATGATGGGATATTTGTCAAATCCTTCTAGAAGGTGGGCATAATCAATACCTTTTGGATGCTCCATCAAAACTTGGCTTATCGACATAGGTTCAGTTGCTGCTAGTGGCGTAAATTTCGTGTTGCCACTGACTGCTTTAACGGAAAATGGCGGAGATAATTTAGTCAAATCATGCACGCCAATTGAGGCTCTTTTGCGACCTCTTCCCAACGCGAAATGGAGTTTTTCTTGGTGGTCCATTAGCGATTTAATGAATGCATCTGCACTAATTCCCATTGAAGCATAGTCAACATTACGCACAACAGCACCCAATATCACCGGTCTTATATGAGCAAGTTGCGGTTCGACCACAAGGGTGATTTTACCCGGAACAGTATCTATGGTGGATTGTGCTGGTTGACGGTGTATGAAGTTTCTAATTGCCCTAGTCAACGTTTCACCAGACAGTAGATCCGGCCGGTTAGGGAAAATTTCAATGTCAAGCATTTGCTTATCGCATCGGTCAATGTCAGTCCCCAGCAGCGGTAACTCATCGGCTATTTGCGCTACATTGTGTTCGAGCTCGTGCTTCGCAAGTAACTTGGCGATGAGGTTCTGTTCTACTGATATAGTTGGCATTTATTCACCTACCTTGCAAACCAGTGAGGCAGCGGGCGCTCATAACCCGTCAGGCGTAACCCACTTACTGCGGCAGTCTCATAATCCAACGCGCGCAGGTTTTGACGACTCAAAGCGTCAATGGACTCAAGACCGAGTCTTTGCAGTGTTTCAGACAATTCGGCATGCAGGTTTGATAGCCAATCAGCAATTATTTGGTAGTCATCTGCTGGAATAGAACAACAGACAAATTTCAATCCCGCAGCACATAGTTTTGCTAAGTCATCCGCACTGGCTGAGAAACCAATAGAAACACCTGATTCGGTGTAGGTATTGGCAAGGTTAGATTTTGTGCTACGACCAATCAATGGCAGACTGGCGGCTTCTGAAATTCCAGTTTCGTCCTCGATAACACAAACTGCAATATCACAATTGTGATATGCTGCAGAAGAATGTAATGACTCAATACGCCCTACACCATCCGAAAAACCGAATGGTTTCTCAAGCCCAAGGAGCGAGCGTATCGCAACTAACATGCCGTCAATTTCCTCGGCATTCATACTCGGCATACCGGTCATATCTATTAGCGCTCCACCACATGACGACAGAGTATCTGTGGCATGAACAAGGTTGTCAATGTGCAGTGACAGGAAATCTATGTTACGAGGATTATTATGGACAATAAACGGCTGATTTTCGACCACTTTTGAAGAATTATTTTTCTTGTTATTGGCGAGTAGATTACCGTCTTGAATTACTGGGAAAAGCGGCAATGGTAACGCAATCGGGGTGTTTGATTCGGACCGCTCACCGAGCAATGCGACCGTGTCACAGGTAGCGTAGGGCATGTTTCTTGAGTTATTTGTTGGCACCAAACCAATCATCGATAAGTCACCAGCAGAAACCACTCTTTCCTTGGTTGGTGTATTGGACAAATCACTGGCTTCTAAACACACGGAATCATTGGGGATTTGGAAATTTTCGTCATTTATGTCTTTGTTCAAGTCGGCCAACTCAGCTTCGCTTATTGGCCGCAAGACAACGCCGTCTGGTGGATTTGGACACCTACCATTCACTATTATTTTCCCGCCCGTCATTCCTGCACCAGGGTCATTACCAATATCACCATCCACTACTACAATTCCGCCGCTCATTCCACCGCCAACTCGCAGTCCGGCATTGCCTCGTACAACTATCAACCCACCACTCATACATGAGCCTAAGTCATCACCGCATCCGTCCAAAACAGAGATCTTTCCCGAAGCCATGGCAAAGCCAGCATAGTTGCCGGCGCTACGCTCGCAGGTAATCACATTACCGTTGTTGGCAGCGCCAAGAAATGATCCAGCATCGCCCTGAATAGTAAATGTCCCGCCTTTACCAAACGCTGCGGTCCAGGATCCAAGTGTCCCCAGTGCCCTGATTTTTGCACCTTCGGGAATAGCAGGGCATAGACCTAACTCGCCATTTTTTGGTACTGGGTCGCCAGCGTTGGTCCAGCCTATTCTTAGTATTGCATTTTGCTCGGCTGCGGCTTCTAATTTGGGACCTAGTTTGTTATTGATGTTGAATGACCGTGTCACAACATCAAGAGCATCCGCCATGAAGTGCGGTCGTAGTAGGATAACCATATACTCTTCTTATTGGTAAAAAGACTGGGACCCTTTTTCAAAAGTAATAATCAATACGATTTGTTAATAGATATTCTCTATCATCGTTATTTTGTGAGACTATGGTAGTAAAGGTTGCAATTAACGGATATGGAACTATTGGTAAGCGCGTTGCTGATGCAGTCGATGCGCAGGATGATATGGAAATTGTTGGTGTAACCAAAACTAGACCTGCATTTGGCTGCGATCTTGCGGTGCGCAAAGGCTATCCGATTTACTGCACCTATGATGAACCGGATAAAATCAATGCTTTTGCGGCGGCAGGATATGACTGTCACGGTGGTCTAAGTGACCTGCTTAATGTGGCAGATATTGTGATTGATTGTTCACCCGGCAAAGTTGGTGCTAGCAATCTTGCTAAGTATAAGTCTGCAAGCATCAAGTGGATTTTTCAAGGTGGTGAGAAGCATGCTACAACTGGTATGTCCTATACATCATCGGCCAATCACTCAGCTAATCTTAACGCAGAAGGCACTCGCGTAGTTTCTTGTAACACTACTGGTTTGTCTAGGACACTAGTACCACTCTACCATCACTGTGGCTCCTTGTCAGTCGAATGCACAATGATAAGACGGGCTGCAGACCCCGGTGATTCAAGCAAGGGACCAATAAATGCCATTAAGCCGGTCCTAAAAGTGCCGTCGCACCATGGTCCAGATGTAATGACCGTCAAACCAGAAATATCAATCAATTCGATGGCTGTTGCTGTCCCAACCACAATAATGCATGTTCATGTCATAGTTGCTCAACTGCCTGACGGTCACAATCTCACCACTGAATCAATCATTGACATGTGGTCACAGGAACCAAGGATTATCCTGATGAGTGGAGCAGAAACAGGAATTACCACCACCGCGGAGGTCATGGAATATGCACGAGACATTGGTCGTAAATGGGGGGATTTGCATGAAATTTTCGTCTGGCGGGATGGAGTAAAACTAGAAGGTAATACCCTGTATTATTTCCAAGCAATACATCAAGAATCGGATGTAATTCCAGAAAATATTGATGCTATCAGAGCACTCATGGGTGTCGAAGACGATTGGCGTGCCTCTGTCGCTAAGACCGATGACGCAATCGCAAGATACAACAACATTTTATGAGCAATTTTCCCACAATTGACGGTTGTTTTCAAAAACCCAACGGATTTCCCCGAATTATGCTGCAGCCGAGGCAACTCATTTTTGGAGTAGTTCTCATCCTCGGAATATCATTTTCTCCACTCACCCACAGCGAATTTTTGACCCCAGACCATGAAGCTGAATTTTCTGACGGTGGCCAGAATATATTTCAGCAGGAAAGCCTCGACCCAAATTGGTTTGCGGCGTCGAGCAAAGGAGTTAACGGCTACCCTTTGAAAGACCTAAGCGGTCAATTCACGCTTGCTCATGGTTCGTTTAATCCAATCAGCGAAGCACCACCACAAATCCCAGCAAAATTGCAATATTCGGCAGATTTTGAACAGACTGGTATGAAATTTATTCAGTTGAGAAGCAATGATTATACCTGGCTATACAATTTACAGAGTATGGGTAATGTGAACATATTAGATGTATTAGGTGACGGAAATTTTGTGATTAGAGTCTTACCAGATTTGTCCGCATCATTAGCCAAATTAGACGACCCTGAACAAGTTAGATGGCTTGCTGATTTACAACCCGGATATCGAATACACCCAGATTTGCTAGCCACAAACAGTCACGACAAATTGGCAGTCATCCCAGCCAGTGATTTAGCAGTTGGAGGTTACGCTGAATTATCTCGAGATTTGATTAATTTCGGCGCATCAACCGCATGGTGTGGTATAACACTCTGTCAGGTTTCCATAAATGAGGGTTCAGATTTTATATTTAACGCAGCATTTGACGGCCGTGTAGTGTGGATCGAGCCAGTTGCTGAAATGACGGTCCACAACGCTGTGGTAAGGGCAATTTCGGGGGTTGTCTCCGTAGAAAATGATGCGACCTTTACTCTGGATGGCTCAGGCGAGATGATTGCTATTGCTGATACGGGTTTGGAT
>DUJJ01000071.1 GCA_013329865.1 Candidatus Poseidoniaceae archaeon | reverse complement strand
TTACCGCTGAATGAAATAGAGGTTGATTCTGCTTCTGGGCTAGGATAGGTGATTCCGCTACCAGAAACCACGCTATTTGATAGGGATGAGCCAAGCAACTCGGCAGCAGAAACTAATGGGTTTACGACGAGGCCACGAAATGCATTAGCAAAGAAATTAAGTTCTAGGCTACTGGTATTACCCTCGAGTAACTCACCCATGTTGCCATCTAAATCAAGTTTAAATTCAACTTCTGGTATTTTGACACTTAGCGTTATCGGATCATCATCCCCTATATCTTGGTCAAGTCCACCCAGACCGTCTACTTTCGTCTTTATTTGAAATCCGCTTAAGTCGACTCTTCCGAACGGAGAGTCTTCTTGGTTTGGAATATCAGCGCCACTTTGGTGGATATAATCGGTAATCATCTCACCAATGTCAACCGAGAAATCGGTCAAGCCTTCAGGGGTGAACAATAGCGAAAGATTTGTCTCGCAAACTGAATAATCTTGATCATCGGCACATATATTCCCAATGTCATCAAAGGTTTTTGGCTCCGCTAATCGGCTGGCTAAATCTAATCCAAGACGCAGTAAATCAACCGGTGCTGCTTCAAAATTTACTCTAGTTGTATCACCCTGATCAATTTCATCAAGTGGTATCAGCACCCGATATATCGATACCTCGGCATCAAGCGCAAAATCCAGTGATACGGATTGTGACCATTCATTAATTCTGAAGGCTGACACATCTAATTCCATAGTGCTGGTAATGCAGGTTCGCTGGATTGTTGTGCAAATGATGTTTGCATCATCATCCATAATATTGGTGCGCCAATCATAAGGATCGGTTC
Organism: Candidatus Poseidoniaceae archaeon; assembly: GCA_013329865.1. GTDB lineage: Archaea > Thermoplasmatota > Poseidoniia > Poseidoniales > Poseidoniaceae > MGIIa-L1 > MGIIa-L1 sp8725u. Next base: position 2,175 of record DUJJ01000071.1, on the reverse strand, counting down.
CAGCCAGGGAGATTTCTACATCCTCGGTGGCGCTGAGGCTTTTCTCAAAGGTCAAACGGTCGCCGCCATCGATGGTTTTTACCCAATTAGGTAAAATAATTTCCAAAGTCAATTCGGACGGCGGTAAACTATCTGGGATTACTGAATCAAGAAAATCACCGGGTAACACAGTTTCAATCGAAATACCGCTGTTGAATAAATCTCTAAGATCGCTTTCTTGGATCACATCAACATATTCGGCCAAATCACCAGTGCCGAAGTTATCTTTCAAGATTTGAACCAGACTGGCTGAGAATGGTTGACTGGTGGAGCGTAAAAATACCGGGTATTGATTACTCATTGCAGTCGGCCCTTGCAGGCAGTAGTGTAAGTCATAGGAGAATGGATTGTCTTCTGTGCAGTCAGTTCCATGGACATAATTCAGACCACCAGCGGTCCCAAGACCGTCTGATAAGGCATCGTTTACCCAGTAGATATCATTCATAGTGATAAGCCCCTGACTTCCAACAGCATCAGAGATACCCGCTGCGATATCGTTGATTGGGAACGCATCGGTAAAAGCGTCTAGAGGAACAATTCCGTTATGATAAGCAAGTCGAATCCCGTCTGATGTGACCAATGGGAGTGTTGCTGAATCCGAGATGTTAAGCAATGATACCCCCCAGTCATCCATCAATTCGTCATCAAGGTGACTGATTCCGGCAACGAAGTCAATACTAGCTGCAGATTCGTCCCGTAAATCAAGAGTAACACTAAGGTCGATTGCTTTTGCATCATCTGGAATAAACACAGTATTGGTGTTGTCAGAGCCATTCCTGTGTTCTAATTTTACTGAGATTGGGGTTTCAACATCATCACTGCTAACAGCATCCAGCAAGTTCACCTCCCACTGACCTACCGCATAATCGGTTCCGCCAATCGCACCAAGATTACCACCACCACCCACTTGGGTTATGTTTGCATAATCAGGGGGAGAGAATGTGTAGTAACCAATTGACCCGGGAGTAGTTAGCAGGGTAAAGTCAGTCTCAATCTCAGCGCCCATAATTAGCATCCCCTTGAACGCTTTTTCGAGGTCTAGGCTACCTGTTGAGCCAATACTAAAATCTGTGTCAATGAGGTTCAACTCCAGTGTTGAAGATAAGCAAATCGGTGGCTGGAAGGCATTATTTATGGCAGCATTTTCTGCGCCATACACTGAATCTGTCGCACTATCGCTCGAACATTCGTGGATTTGCCCGCCCTGATTTATTTCGTCTGCATAACCACTTGTTTGGTTTTCAACGACCCCTATCGCAGCCAGTGCGGTTTCAACCCCACTGTCAAATTCATACAATAACCGCTCTCCAATCGTCTGTGTGTTTTGACCGAAATCTTCGTCGAGATAATGTCGCAACAAATCTGCTGGAGCACCATCGTCCGACTCTATCCCGTCATTTTGCAGTTCATTATTTACCAGACTGTTAAAATCCAATTTACTGCGGTCAAACTCATGAATTGCCCAAACTATACTCAGTTCTATGGTGTTAGTATCTACAAGTTTGAAATCATATGTTGCGTTAATCCAATCTTTCTGGTTTTGCGTCATGTCGTGATCCGAATTATAATCATCACAGAATCCACCGTCACAACTATTCATGCCGCCAGAAGCAGCAGCAAATGGCACAAAAATATGCATAGTAAGTAGTAGAGCAGCCAATAATATTAGCACTTTTTGCCTGTGGTGAGCATTCCTGTCTCCGCCCGCCATGTGTGATGCTAAGACAGTGACATTGAAATTCATTCCCCTTGTGGAATTATCATGACTGATGGAGTAAATCATCAATCGGGTGTTTTATCTCTGGTTGTTGACAAAAGTATCGCCTCTTCTGTCCATCAAAAATTACTCGATTCGGATTTGGTAAATAGTAAGTATAAAACCACTAATTTAAGCCAACGAATCGCCATCCCCATTGTCGAAAAGGAGGTTGTAATGGGCTTAGAGTGGTTCGATGAGAATGAGCACCAAATCACCATAATAGATTTAGATTCCAATCCTCGCAAAAATACCCCTGCCAAAAAAATACTCAGTAAAGTTACCAGCTTGTGCGAGTTGTTTGGGGTTGAGATATGCGAGGAAATGATTGAAAATTTGCCCACAAAGTGGGAGTTATATGGTGATTTAGCGATACTTCC
>DUJJ01000023.1 GCA_013329865.1 Candidatus Poseidoniaceae archaeon | reverse complement strand
CTGGAATTAATGGTTGGTTGACCAATGGCACCTGTGGTCGCGGCATGATTGGTAATGGTTGGTTTGGTGGTTTAGAACGTGTTAACACAACAAAAACGCCGAGAAGCAATAACATCAATATTGCAATTATCCCAATCTGCGCAAACGGTAAGCCAAATGCGGTGGATTGAGCGGTTTGCTTGTCTGCGTTAGCGCTGAAAATATACGTCGCCGATTCAACATCAGGTAGACTGGTAAAAGTGAGAGTTATGTCTGAAAATCCATCGGTGTTAGGCGTGACTAGTAGCTTAACTGTTCTTGATTCACCAACTGCTAAATTTACAATGCCATCACCAATGACTTCCACATTCCAGTCCTCACTTGCGGTCCCAGAAATTAGATGATTGAATGGCAGAGTCCCGGTATTGGTAACCAAAACCTGAATCTCTTTTGCTTCACCCTCTTTGAACGAGTTTGAAGTTAAATCAGACCAAGAAATTTCCTCGTAGCCACCAATGTAGAGCGAGAATGTCTCAGAGTAGTCGGCTCCTGAACCAGCGAATTTGAGGACGAAACTTGGCTCAGAAAATGGAACCGCCTCCGAGCTGGTAAACACCGTACATGACAACTCAGTAGATTGTTGATAACCAATCATTGTTGGGGTATCACAAGCAACAGATAACTGAGGGTCACTCAAGGCAGTGACAACGGGCTGCCACTCGATATCAGCATCATTGGTCAACTCCCAAACAAAGCGAAGCTCAGAGCCGGCAGGATGCGAACCCGTTCCATAGAACGAAACGGTGTATTCTTGATTTTCAGGGAATATGACTTTCTTGAACTGCAAACTTGGTAACGGGAAAATTTCGATATCAAAATTCTCAGTCCAGGTGAACCTGTCCGACCCATTATCCATATGCAAAACCGCGGGCCCGCTTGCCGCGCTCCTCGACAATTGGAAGGTCACAAGATAGAGTTCTGATTCACCGATTTCTAGGTCAACACTACCTGCCGAGCTGATGACTTGCACGCCCTGAGGGAGATTAAATGTCGGCGATAATTTAACTGCTAGATTACCCTTATTTTCGATGTTAAAAACCGCGACAAATTCTGAATTGGGAAGAAGGTTGACCAGTGGCGTATTAGTTCTTATCTCAACCGATTTGACGGCCTCGACCTCAATTGGGACATCAATTAACCAATTGACTACAGGATCAGTGACCGAATTTATGCTAACAGTCAACGAACTTTGCAAGCCGGAGTTTGGCACAACTGATGGTGGTTTGATAATCATTTGAAGCGTATCAAATGAGTCTACTTCGATAGAATCACTGGTAGCGAAAGGGCTCTCAGTGAAATCTTGTACAAAGTAGGCTTCCCATCCATTGGGCGGTTGGACTTGCAAATCGTAAGCAATTTCTGTGTTACCGTAATTGTATACGTATATTGGTACCATTGTCGGCTCTATCGGACTGACAGGAATAATGTCGTAGTCGGTCTCAAGACCAACGTCGGGTATCTCATCTACTAGCAAATCTAAATCCAAAGATGTGGTTATTGAATTGTCCAAATCCGTAGCACTCAATGCTATTCTATAGGTCCCCGGTGCAGGTGACTGTGGATGGACAACAGTAACCGTAAGACTCACTGATTCACTACCCATTAATTCATACTGCGAGCCGGACAAACCAACGTACCAGTTCAATTCTGCGCCATCCTCAACGAAGGTCAATGCTGACTCTGCTATCGATGCATTAGTGCTTAACAAGCCGGTATTGGTTAATTCAATTTGCCAGGTTGTCGAAGTCTGTTCAGCATCCTCCAGTGGTTGGACAGGCTGGGCGGAGGTGATGGCTATGCCTGGTTGTGAAATATTGATAATTATGTCTTGGCGGTTGTTGGTTTCCAGCGTCTCAATAACTGAATCTGTCTTGTCGATGATAAACGAAATGGTGTTTGCACCAGCATTTTGTGGCGTCCAGGTCCAAACTAGGGTACGCTGGCTACCACCACTAAGTTCCAGTGATTGTGTATCTATTACTACTCCATCAACTTCAAAATTCACAACGAAAGGATCAGAACGGATGTTGCCAGAATTTTCGACTACACAAGTTAGTTGAGTCTCCTGACCCACACTCGGTATGGCAATATCAATCGAGAAACCATCCTCAACGGTGGCTAAATCTGGTTTCAAATCGTTAATGCCGTGACCCATTACCGCCAGTGAAAATGGTTGACCTCTACTCCCACCATGATTAGCATCGATTACGTTAACAGTCCAGGTCCCAATCATGGCCGAATCGATCAAAACTACCTCGACATTGTTTAACGAATCAGCACTTCCTCCGGTAGTTGAGCGACCATTAGCGAAATCGTTGCCTAGATAGGTCAAACCGTTTGGGTCGGTAACTTCTAGGTTGAGATTGTTGACTAGCTGGGTCGAAGACCAGGTCGAAGCGGCCTCATCTGACCAGGTTAATACCGCTTTGAATTGGTCACCGGCCTGATCAATATCAAAGGTATATGATTTCGAGTTGCCGGTTGCGGAAAGTAACGATCTGTCATCGACCCAGACGCCTTGTCCGTCTGGTGGGGCAAGTGAATTTCTTAGGTTAACTCGGCCCCAGCCTTCATTGTTATTGGGTATATCTCGACTTCCAACATCTTCAGCACCGAGGATTAACAAGCCTTTGACTAAGGCTCCTTGAGGAGAATCGCGAAGAGCAATTTCCTCAAGGTATTCTCTTATCATCGCTGCAGCTCCAGCAGCATTTGGTGTTGCCATAGAAGTTCCAGTATACTCCAAGTACCATGTTGTCCGCCCCGAGGCACCGCCTGTATCAGTGGCTTCTTGGGCGCGACAAGACCAAACATAGCCTCCAGGTGCCAGGATGTCTGGCTTAATCCTGCCATCATCTAACGGGCCTCTGGAAGACCCCTGCATAATATAATCCGGTGCACCTTGGTAGCGGTTTTGATGCATACCAACAGTCACCGCATTCTTTGCGGTTGCCGGTGGACTCACTGTATCAGGATCTGGACCGTCATTGCCGGCGGCGAATAATACGGTCATACCATCGCCGCCCGAATAGTATCGGTCGTAGGTATTAGTGCGGTCATCGACATCTCTGCTATCGGAGTTATATTGGCCATATCCCCCATTATTACCCCATGAATTAGTGTGAGT
>DUJJ01000049.1 GCA_013329865.1 Candidatus Poseidoniaceae archaeon | reverse complement strand
AATTGTCCTTCTGCCCCTTCCTTAGTGCAAGTGTTCCGACATTATCCATATTATCGACTGTTATGTGATGGAGTAATTCTGGATTTTCTTCTGGGAAATCTTTGCGTTGGTGCACACCGCGTGATTCGTTACGGGCAAGTGAGGACCTTATTGATGCCTTTAACAGCCTAATCCCACCTTGCACTCTCAATAGTGAAGAGTAATTGGTGTTACCAATTAATGACTGTTGATCAAGGAAGATTCCTTCTGCAGAGATTTCTGCTTCCTCCAATTGATGCAAATATTTTGACAATTCACTGGCGTCGTTTGGTCCCGCAGTGTATTTGGTTGCAATATCTAATAATTTCAGGTCTAGGGCACCTACTCGCTGCACCATGTCAACAGATTCGCCATCAAACTTAGCGGTGAAATTTGCTTTACAGGATTCCAGTGATTCAAGCAAATTCTTGGTATTGGAAAATGACTGTTTTGACGACCATTTTGCTGCATGCTCACCAGCACTACTGCCGCCAGTAAGGGCATCTAATAGGCGATTACCGGGAAGTGTTCCCGCACCATTAAGACCCGAGCATGCTGCGTCACCTGCGGCGTAAAGTCCAGTAAACCACCTTGACCAACTACCAATGACCGCCCGACCAAATTCATCAGTAGCAATACCGCCTAGAGTTTGATTTATGCGGTTTTCAAGACCGATGGTATATTTGTTCATATCGACACCAGTAGAACTTTTTACGGTTCTAAACGCTGATTGCCACCACACTTTGTCATCCCCCATGTCACGACAATCAACTACGGCACCAGAAGTGTCAGAGATAACATGGCAAAGTTCCACCAAATTGTCGGCAACTAATTCATTGCCTGATTCATCACACAAATCAGCCCCATAGCCAAGCATGTTTGAGGATAATGTGAGTTTGGTATCGGCCACTCCAAACGGGGTTCTGCCAATGAACTCCATATTTCTCAACGGTAAACCAGCCTGCATAGCCAGATCCATCCCGAAACCAATACTATTACCATTGAAAACCCCCTCGAATCCACCATCAGCGATGATTATCGCTTTGGTTTGAATTGCGATGAATCTACCGTTGACCATATCAAGGGTGATTACCCCATCGACTTTTTGTTTTGTACTAACTAACAACACTGGTAATTGGTCGCCTCGGCGAACGACGCCGTGTTTCATGCACTGCTCCTCGAGCACTTGTTGTACGTCTCTAACTGACGCATCCCCTGCATCAACGACTCTAGGGCTTGAATGCCCAATTCCTTTTTTCGTCAAGGGCAGTCCTTTCGCATCTCTGCTGAACACCACGCCCGCTTTTTCAAGATGATTCATCTCATCTATCGCCATGTTGGTCTTGACAGTGACAATGTCCTGATCGCAGAGAAAATACCCTGACTTGATAGTGTCCTCTCGATGGCCACGATTGTTCATTTCTTGGATTGAAGTTGCTAAGCCGTCAAGCGCAGTTGACCCACCACTACCTAGGGCAGCTGGGGAGATAAGTAACGTCTTAGCGCCGTTCTTCGCTGAGACAGCAGCAGACCGCAAGGCTGCGGGACCGTCGCCAATAACAAGTATGTCCCATGCTTCCATAGTAAACCACCCGACAAATACACCGACGCGTGAGAGGGAAATAAGGCAACCGCATAGAGAAGGGATTGCTCTGAATTGATTATGTTGATGTTGGTATATCCATCTCACCGATTTTGCGCGCACTTTCAAGTCGCAACATGCGCTTTCTCAATGCGTTTGATGTCTTTCTACTGACCTCAGTCGTCAAAACTTTAGATTCCAAAACAATGCCTTCTTCATCTCTTAGCACGACTTGGATATTTGTCTTCCCGTAAAAGCTTCTATTCCAAGCGATATTCATCCACAAAACAACGCCTTTTTGCAGATACCTTGGGAGCCAGTCGAGACAATCCTCATCATTTTTCGAAGAGAGTTGAAGCGGATTGCGAGGCGGTGGGCAGGCTGCTAATTCGAAGCGGTGAGTGCGAGTTTCCGGCTCACCATTGGGGACCAATACCTCGACTGTAACATTACGCTTGTCGAAAGTCTGGTTATTGAGAACGATGAACAGATTGGTCGCTCCACCAACGCACATTTCATCAAGTGCGACGTCCATCCGCCACTTGGCTCGAGAAATCTCTGGTTTACCACTGAGTAGGTCGATTTGCAATCGGTCAAGCAGATTAAACGCACTCGGCTGCCAAGCCTTAGCATGGGCTATCAACCGTTGCAAAGTGCGCCAATTAAAATCACTATCTTGTTCATACAAAATAGCTTCCAGTTTACCCTTTAGCATAAACGATGAAAATTCGTTACGCACATCCGCATCAGTCACTTCTCCCAAATTATGCAGGTATAACACATACAATAGTCGTTCTAGCGCCTGCTTTTTGTCATAACCTGGCATCAATGATTGATTGAATTTAGTCTTCCAATTGTTCCACTCTAATTCCAAGTCCGGGTCAAGGTGAGCAGATAACAGGTCACCAAGTATGCTACCGAGTTGGGTTTGATGATGAGTTGGCGCGTGTAGGACTAAGTTTGGAAATCTGTCGCCTAATTGCTTCACTCCGAGGTTAGTATATTGCGCGTGAAAGGTGTAGATAAAACCGGTCATGACGGCGACTAAAAGTGCCAAGTTCCATGCCACTGTACCTGATTTCGTTGCCGTAGCTAACAAAACCATTGAGAATGAAATACCAATTAAGACTGTGCTGATTAAATTAGTCCGGCGATGGTCCCTCAGCCCATCGACAATCCGGTCAATACCAGGCTGAACACGAAGCGTATGGCGCACACCATCAGTCAGTCCTCCCTGTTCCCTTAGTGACAGTTTTGCCTGCATGGCATGCCACGCCGATTCAACGGCAATGATGTTTGGTATAACAGCAATCAATACAGGTATTGG
>DUJJ01000013.1 GCA_013329865.1 Candidatus Poseidoniaceae archaeon | reverse complement strand
AGAGTCAAGAAAAGACTGGGTCTTACCCCAGACACTTGGAATTCCCTCATCGCGGTTTCCCGCAGTGTGAAGTTTTCGCGCCTGCTGCACCCCGTAGGGTCTGGATTCGTGTCTCAGAATCCATCTCCGGGCTATGTCTCCCAACACCCGTACGCGTCGATGGCTAGGAGGTCCGTTACACCCCCTACAACCTGATACGCCGCAGACCCATCCTATGCCGTAATCTTTCAACCACACACCGTTCCAGGCGTTGTGATCTATCCGGTATTATTCTCAGTTTCCCGAGGTTATCCCAGAGCATAGGGCAGGTTATCCACGTGTTACTGAGCAGTTCGCAAAGAATCTAATTTCTTTCTACTCGCATGGCTTAATCGAACTCCAAAAGCGGTCGCCTCTGGCAGGATCAACCAGATTTCTCTTGTTATGATCCTTAGGTTACCTGTCGCATGATTTATTGCTGTCTCTAAAAAAATTGGCGAGAAAATATTGCACTTGAGCTCTTGCACAAAAATACATCATAATCTCGATCACCTTCCTGACCCTGAACCTATGTGGTTATTCAGAATCGCAATCTCTTCGGCTTTGCGTAAAGAGAGGATAGATTTCTTCACCGTCCGAAGACTCAGAATCTAACGCCGTTCTCAACAACGCAAGCAACTCAGCCACTAACAACCCATATATGAATATACCCGCTATTGAAACTCGAAAAACCACGCAACTGCGAAACAGATAACGCAGGTTTTGGCGGTTAAAATAGTTCGAATTTATGATTACTCTGCACCAAAGAATTGCCTAATCATCGGATGCATTTCCATAGCTTGTTCCTTTTGTATTTGCTCATAAGTTCGCAAAATAATACCAACAGCGAGTAACAGACCGGTTCCAGTAGCATTACCCACCGTGCCCAGCAAATCTGCTCCGGCCGCTAACAACCCGACAAAAGCACCTGAAAAGTAAGTGACTGGTGGGATGTAGTTCTCTAGGATTTTCTCTAGGACCTTAGGATTCTTCCTGAACCCGGGAATTTGCATTCCAGTTCGCTCTATTTGTTTGGCAACGTCTTTAGTTCCCATATTCGTCGTATCAATCCAAAACTTAGCGAAGACCATTGAACCAACAGTCATCAATACGACATAAAAGATCACGTGAACCATTATTTGTGTCAAACTGTGACCGTATATGTCACCCTGCTGATTTAGCAGGGGCAGCAACCAGTCGTTAACGCCGTTGACCATACTAGCATACCAAGCAAACCCTCCTGACGCCGTAGTTTGTCCTTGATCATACGTACCAATGTATTCGGAGAGCGAGCCATAACCTTCTCGGCCCAAGAATGGGGTTTGCGATAAAGTTGGATGACTCCAGAACAGTAAGGTAAACATGTTGATATTCGCTAGTAATGCGGCCATCAAAATAACAGGAATGTTAGAAGCGTATACTAGCCTAATCGGGTATTTACCTCTGTGCCCTCTTACTTTACCGTGAGTAAGCGGAAGTTCTAATTTACTGGATTCAGCATATGCCACCACTAAGAACACAACTACTGAAGAAAATAATGCAGCTATTGGATTAACATGCGTTAGCAAGATTGTTTCGAAACCATTACTTGATATCATTTCGTAATTAGTCGCCTCTCTAAACATGTAAAATATCATTGGAAGAGTTCCAGATGGCGGATTTGACATGGAATAACCTAAACCACTGGTCACGGGTAGCGGAGAAAGCGTTCCAACGAATGTTGATTGTGACACTCCAGCCGCAATGAACAAAGACATACCGGACCCTATACCCCATTTACTGACCAATTCATCAAGTAGGAATACGAGATATGAACCAGCGAATAATTGCGCAACAATCACAAAGTTGGCCCAGCCCATACCATAAGAATCAATCAGGAATTCCATCGGGTCGAGGAAACCATAAGTTTGCGGTATAGCCTCTATTGGGATCATAATCAATACGAGTAACTTTTGCACACCTTGATACATTGCTTTGTCTTCAGAATTGGACAGGTCTAACCTGATAATCTTGGCACCCGCAAACAGTTGCATGATAATCGAACCCGTAACAATCGGCCCAATACCCAGGTGCATGATGGTTCCCGAAGCACCAGCCATAATCGATCGGAAACCGCTAAACAAGTCTAATGCTTGTCCAGACAAACCGTATAACATGACGTTGGTCATAGCGAAGTATATGATGAGAACAAAGGTTGTAGTCCACATTTTTTCATTAAATCTTACGTGGCGCTCTGGTTTGGTTATTGTTGGATAAACATCGACAAACCGATGAAGAGCATACAATCTGCTGCTCTTGTCGCCACTCCACATGAAACATGTGAGGGCTGCGGCAGCACCAAATCCAAGCAGCAGAATACCAACCAAAAAGAATCCGACACCGTCTTCATAGCCACCCCATTTACTAGGTCTGACATAGAAAACTGCAATTCCGGCAATTGCTAGCCATCCCATTAATTTACCATAGCGACCAATTACTGGTGCGTCTTTGAGACCCTCTGGTAGGTCTCGATTGAAACACCACATTAGATAAGCTACATAGATGACGGATAACACTAGACCAAATTGAGCAGCGGTTCGCTGTTCAGCAATTTCGCTGGACAGTTCATCAGACTGCCAGTAAATAAGTAAACCGAAATACAATACACCAGTTAGTGCAATTGCCCAAGGTATTGGCTTGTGTCTCATTACTATCACACCTTTTGATTACTCTTCTTCTCATTCGTCCCATTCGTCATCGTCGTCGATATCTAATGATCCACCAGCGGCTTCAATCTTCTCGATGGCTCGAGCACTAGCCTCTGAAACTGTGATTGATAATGACTTGCTGATTTTGCCACTACCGAGCAACTTGTCGATACCCATTTCCGTTAGATTAACCGAGTCACTGTCGCCAGCAATCTCCTCAAGTTGGCCCACGTTTACAGTGGTGTTGACATTTCTAAGCGACGGATGACGATTGAATCCGTGCATACCCCAGTGCTTTGGCATATACTTAATCCTGGTCATAACTCTGTGCTTGTTCATACCGGCATTACCTCGGCCACCACGCTTACCAGCGCCGCGACCAGCTTTCTTTCCTCTACCGTGATAGCGATTTCTTCCACGATGTTTGTTTGCTTTAATTCCCATATCTTCACCTCAAATCATCCTATCAACCAAATTGTTGATTTCATCGCCTCTTGCACCTAGTGCCCCTCCGATGACGAATGAGCGCTTGATGCCGCCCCATCCTTTGGGTCCTCTTGGAGGGTGTAATCTGAAGACTCGCTTCAGACCAGGAACTGCTTTGACTGTTGAATCTCCCGTAGTTATAGCCTTAGCGAACTCTGAAATATTTTTGAAATCAGTGTTATCTTTGACCACGTCATCGGTCAACGGCGAGTCACCGGACATCCTCCCGCGCTCACTGAGCATTTTTTCGACTGTGCTCTCGGTGGCTTTGCCCCAAGTGATGTAATCCTTGGCCTTCTGTAGCATACCACGATACTGATCGTTCTCTGGTATGATAACGGCATGGTTTACCTTGGTTAGATTTAGGTAATCCATGGTTTCCCTAATTGAGCGTTCGACGTTGACATTACTGCGAACTCTGACTACTATCCAACTCATTCAAACATCCTCCCTTTGTTGATATACAGTTTCTCTCGCTGTTGGTTGGTGATTCTGGTGATGTTGAGGTTCTTCAAGGCGTTGAAGGTTGCAGCAGCATAATTGATGGTTGTTCTTGTCTGACCCTTGGTCCGGGACAAAACGTCGGTTATACCCGCTAGGTCCAAGACTTTCTTACCGGTCTCACCGATGACTAAGCCCTTACCTTTAGCAGCCGGCATCAGGGTGACTCTAGTAGATGCAGAACGCCCATTTATCTTGAATGGAACTGAAGTTCCTGGACCTGTTGATGACTCCCAAGACCCGTTGCCTCTTTGCACGCTAATGATGTTTAGCTTTGCCGCAGTTATTGCTTTTCTGATGGCTTGTGAGACTTCTTTTGCCTTGGCCATACCAAGTCCAACATAACCATCTTTGTTACCGACACATGCCATGACATTGAATCTTACACGACGTCCACTGTCAGTCATTCTTTGAACCATGTTGACTTTTATTATTTCATCTTCCAAATTAGGAATGAGAGCGTCGACTACCTCAACCTCTCTAATCGGTAGTTTGCTGGCTATTGCTTGCTCGAATGTTACAATTTGACCTGCCATAACAGCATTTCCTAGGCGAGTTTTTGGAGTCCATGAACGCAAATTTACAATCGGGTCATCCTGACCCTTGCCTCTTCTTCTGCCGTCAGTAGGTTCCTCTACTTCTTCAGGATTAAAGGCTTGAATTAGCCCTGGTGCCATTGTTGGTTGTTCGTCACTCATCAGTATGCCCCCTCTATTTTGCTCTTGGTTGATTCGACAGCAGCACTAATCTTGTCAGATATGTGTGCACCATTAATTCTGTCATCTTCCGGTAGTATTTCGGTGCTGTGCGGAATTTCCACCCCGGCATCAATCATACCTTTCAAGGCTGAAAATACTCTGCTACCAGCCGTGCTTCCCGCCAGACCAATATCAAGCACTGCCTCTGAACAGCCTTTGGATATCGATTCCTTGCCTAATGCATAGCCGACCAAGTAACTGGCTGGAACTGACTTTTGCGAGAATTCCTGTGGCCAGTTGTACTTCTTTGCGAGGTCGCTGCCGGTAACCGATGCTAGAACTAGATCACCACCAGCAGACCAGTTTACCATTTGGCATGTCACTCTTGTATTAGATACTCTAACTACTGCTCGTGGTTTCTTACCACGCAGTAGTTTTAGTCTCCTGTGATAGTCGGTTTGGCCCGATTGCCGTCTCCTGAAGATTGACCTACGTCGCGTTCCGTTCATTACTCATCGCCCCCCTTGATGGTTACACCCTCTAGCGTCATCTGTGAGCGCATGTGCGCGATTGAACGGTAAGAACCACCTTTTGCTTTGAGATAATAACGGCGATACTGAGCCGGTGGAATTGTTCCGTCTTCACGGTATTCTTTCAAGATTCTTCGCTGAGCTCTGATTGACCTCATCCAACGTGACTTCTTTGGGTTTCTTGCGTTGGCTGACCCAGCACGCTTACCTTGACCTTTTCTGCGACCTTTTCGCTTCTGGTCTTGACGCATTCGTGCACGCACTCTGGAGGTACCTTTGATTGGTTTGGCTCTAATCCAGCCTTCTTCGATAAATTCACGAATATCATCGGTTTGAACTGCTGATGCGACTTGATCAACATAATCCGGGTTTACCCAAACTCGGTTTACGCCACACTTGAGTAGTCTTGCTGCCAGTCTCTTTTGATTTGTTATTTGCATCAAACATCCCTCCTGCGGTTAAGCACACGTATACCTAACTCATCAGCTCTAGAATAAATCTGTTCGCGCTTTCTACCGCCGACTGTCTTGCCGACTCTTGCTGCTTCCGTCTCTGGGTCTATTGTTTCTAAATCACCAGTATTGTGAACCATTATTTCACGGAAGCCGGATGGGTGTAACCCACGGGCAACAGCAACTTTTCCATGGCCAACTCTGACCAACGAACTTCGATACTTGTAGTTTCTTCGCTGCTTGCTATCCATTCCATGAGGAGCGCGCCATCCTGACCGTGAAAGTCGCTTGTAGCGGAACCACTCAGTTCTTCTAAACGCTGGAGTCTTCTTCTTCTGTTCAAATCTGAGTGCAAGTGCAACTTTTAGATCGTCCGATAATACGGGTTTCTGTTTTGCCACGTGGCCCTCATCCTCATCGTCTTCCCAATCATCGTCCCAGTCTTCATCTTCATCCGCTTCGAAATCATCCTCTGTCGCGGTTTCATCCACTGCTGTCGACTCTGGCTCTTCAGGCTCTGCAACATCTTCTTGCTCGTTAGACAACCGTTCAATCAACTCAGATTTTTTACCTGAGACCGGCAGTCCACGCTCTTTGAGTAGAACCTTTAGTTCTGCAACTGTCATACCTTCATATTCTTCTGCCATTTGACTCACTCCTTGCTGAGCAGATATATCCCGTCCTGGAATACCCTTCTGTCTCGATTTTTCACTACCGCACATCGCTCAATGTTGGCGGCGGTTTGACCAACGTTTTCTTTGTTGATACCGGTGACTGTTACCTCTACTTTGTTGTTTACTTTGACTTCTACACCACTCAAAATATCGGCTCTGCGCGGCACTCTCTCACCAAAGTAGTTGTTGACAACAAACTCGTTACCTTTGACCTCAAGAGTCATTGGGAAGTGAGAGTAGAAGGCTTTCAAATGATATTTGAATCCTTCAGTGACCCCCCTAACCATATTATTTAGGTGGGCATTCCAAGTTCCTGCAAGAGCTTTGGTTTTTCTTCGTGGCAAGTCTGCACGCACAATTAATGCGCCACCCTCTTGCAACAAAACAACCGAGGTGCTAGTGAATTCTCTGCTTAAAGTTCCTTTCGGACCAGTTATTGTGACGACGCCATCTTCGCTGTAATCGGCTGTTACGCCTTCAGGGATGGTTACGGTGTGAACGATTCTGTCGATTTTTACCATGCTTAATCACCTCAATAGACATAGGCTAGCAGTTTGCCACCTATTCTTGCATCCTTTGCATCATAATGATGCATTACTCCTGAATTCGTGGTTAGAATGAGCAGACCAAAGTCCTGCGCAGGAAGATATCGGGTTTCCCACTGTTCGTATTCCTGTCTTCTAACACTGTGCCGTGGTTTTACGGTTCCACAACGATTGATTGCGCCGCGTAGTTCTACTTTGTAACTACCACCACGACCATCCTCGGTTCTTTCGATATTGCCGACATAGCCTGATCTCTGCATAATTTCAAGCACGTTCCCAAGTAGTTTGGATGCTGGTGATAATTCAACATTGAACTTTCCAGCTTGCTCTGCGTTATACATCTTAATTAGTGCATCATTTAATGGGTCAAATTGCATTCTTATTCCTCCTCAACTCATCTTCTTGAAGCCTATTTCAGGCCCTACTTCTCTGAAACATTGGCGGCATAGCCTAAGACCGTGTCTCCTGATTAAACCTCGTCGTCGACCACATCTTCTGCAGCCTCTTGTCCGTCCAATTCTCTCTCCGTGATCTCTTGCCATTCTTACTCCTCCAAAATAGTGATAGTGAAATTATCAACAAACCATGCTCGAGATTCATCCGCAGTTACTTTGTGACTGGTTGGAACCTTACTCTTGGCTCTTCTCCTGCGGCTGATTCTGTGGCCTGGTCGCTCCAAAACTACTGTTATGTCCATGCCGTAGATTCCGATGTCTGGGTCATACTTTTGACCGGGGAAATCCGTGTAGTCTCGGACACCAAAGGAAAGGTTGCCTTCGCGGTCAAAGTTCCACGATGGAATCAGATTTTCTCGGCAAGAGAATGCATCTGTTAGAAATTGTTTGATTTTATCAGAATCTCTGATTGTTGCCTTGCAACCGATTGGCGCACCGACTCTGACCTTAAGGTCTCGATTCTGAATTTTACCTAGGGTTCGCTGTGGTTTGACACCAGTAACCATCTCGAGTACGTTCTCTGCGTTAACCAGACGGTCTCCTCCCTCACCAACGCCTATGTTGACACAGACCTTGGCTATCTTTGGTGCCATCATGGGATTTGAATCGCTCATTCAACCACCTCTGTCGATGGTAATTTCTCACTGCCAATGGCGAAAACATTGGACATTACTGTGCCAAATTCACCAAATTGAACTTCATTTGGCATACTTGAGCGCTTAACAATATACTCGGAAACTTCGGCAAATTCGCCGACGTGTGCACCGCCTGTTAGGTAGCACTTGGTCCCCTCTGAGAATCTGATATGTTCCTTGATGTCTTGTGATGGAAGAGAGATCACCAGCGAGTCCCCTGTGCTGTATTCAGCAGCATCATCAACCAGAATATTTCTTCCATCGTGTAGGTTTAGTTGTGTTTTCCCGCCCTTAATTGTGGTCTTACCATTAATTCTGCAAACCTTTGTCTCCGCTTCCTTCTTGGAAATTGGTCGGTATCGAAGTCGACCTTTACGGTCAATTATGCATCGGTAGTTATCTTCACCAAGGGTCAACACGTCCATGAATCCAACGCCTCTTCGGCTATCCTTGCAGACCTTCCCGTCGATAGAGGCCAAATCGTTATGGAGTATGTGGCGGACTTCTCTGGCCGACTTTGCGTAACCAAGGACGTCCCTAATTACAACTCTAATCGGCATGCACAACTCTAATGCGTGGGCACCGGCTGACGCTCTTGTTACCCAAATCGAGGTTTTTCGCGGCAATGGCCAGCTTCTTGGCATGGCTAATCGCTTCAAGTGATTACTACTTCCCATGTTTTTCAACTCCTATTACCGGTTAATTGTTGGACTCGGAACTTATCAGTCTCATCCAATTTTACAACGACAACATTTGAGGCACTAACCGGAACAGCCTCTTCTTTGTTATCTGATTTGCTGGCTTTTGCACCTTCTATATACAACCTGCCGCTGTTTGAATCTATTCTTAACACTGGTCCAGTCAATGATTCGCTGTTTCTGGAACCACCGTGACGCTTGCCCCCATAAGCAAGATCGCCTCGCACGACTCTAACAGTGTCACCAACTCTGACGGTAACTGTGCGTACTCCGTCGAAGCGCGAGTCTGGTTTCTCTAACTGCAACCTTGCAGATAGTCGCTTGCGCTTTTCATGCTTTGCAGCATTGAAGTGTGCTTTTCTTTGTTTTCCTGGCTTCATACTCTTTACCATATTTTCACCTCAGACAATTTGTTTAGCATTTGCTGCAATACGTGGCCATCGTTCCGCCGCTTCTCTTGATACAGGGCCTTTGATATCTGACCCCTGAACATCGCCCTTCTCGTTAGTAATGACACAGGCGTTGTCTTCAAATTGAACCCATGTCCCGTCCACTCTTCTGAATGGACGCTTTTGACGAATGATTACCGCATTGAACATTTGCCGTCTAGTGTCGGGAGTTCCTTTCTTGACCGATACCTTCGCAATGTCGCCTACTCCACCAGCTGGATACCTTCGCATGGTTCCACCCAGTTTCAGGATGTTTACGATTTGGACTACTTTGGCTCCTGTGTTATCAGCGACATGGAGTCTGGCTGAGGTCGGTAAGCCTCTAGTTTGCTTGCCCGCAATTCCTCGCATCAAGACTCACCTCCATTGATTTCAATAACGCAAAAGGCAACTGTCTTAGATAGTGGTCGACACTCCATGACCTTAACTGAATCACCAACATTAACCTCGCCGATACACGATGGGAGATGAGCTGAAACTATGCTTGTGCGCTTTTCGAACCGCTCGTATTTCTGCATGTATCTTACGTTATTCCTTTCAAGTGTGATTGTTTTCTGCATTCCAACCTTGGAAATTGTTCCCTCAAGCACTTGTCCTCTAAGACGCAGGCTTCCGTAAAAAGGGCAGTTCTCGTCTCCATCCCACTCACCGGCAGGGGGTTTTACATCTATTCCTATATCTCGCATGGTATCACGCCATCCTATACTTCTTGTGGGTTCGGTTTTCTGGACGTTGTCCCACTTTCGTCCCGTCTATCACGACATTGCTGTCTGATATTGTGAATTTGATACTTGATTTGCCAAGTTTGACAAATCTTCCATCTTCGTCAATAGTGATGGTGTTCTTGGTTTCATCAACAACCAACCCGTTCCTTGATGTCAAGGTGGCGTCATTAGAGGCGATGACTTTCAGTGTTCTGCCAATCCAGTTGTCGTTGTATATATTCATCTTTATCTCACCTCCACATTAAATCCATTATTTTTGAGTACGACCGCTGCCTTCTTTTTGTGATCTCCTTGAAGTTCAATTGTTCTTCCTTTTACCGTTCCACCTGCAGCACATTTGTTTTTGAGTAATTTAGCTAGTTGATTAATGTCTATTGCTGAATCCTCCAAGCCCTCTACTTTTGTGACAATTTTTCCATATCTTCTTCTATCGGTTGATAATATCGCGCATTGTTGTTCCTTGGCAATTTCCTGACATATACATAGTTCACCCGGCAGTCCACAAACGCTGCATATTCCACTCATCATGTGTATTCTTCTCCTCAATCAACCGTTATTCATGTGTGTCTTTAATCTGGCAATGCTGCGCCTTGTTGCTTTGTATGCACCGATGCTTGCTGGGGTTCCTCCCAGAGATTTCTCGGCACGTAGCTGGAGTAGTTCCTCTTGCAATTCTAGAAGCCTAGCTTCTCTTGCTTCAGCACTCATGGCAGCAATTTCACGATTGGAAACATAGCTCATTCGCTCGCCTCCTCAACAACTTCTACTTCAGCAGTCTCTGCATCTGCTCTAATTCGCAATTCTTCCTCGGAGAACACGCTAATCTCGTGAGGTAGGGTAATCCCCTTGCGCATAATTTGAACTGTAACACCAATAGTTCCCAACTTCTTGACAGCAACAGCGTATCCTTTGTCCATAAACTGCAGTGCAGTTTCACCGCAATACTTGACGTGGCCAAGGATAAATTTCTGCGTCCGATTTCTTGCCCCTGTTAACTTACCAGCAACAGTGACAATTACGCCTCTGGCTCCTGCGTCCATGATATTGACCGCTGCGGATGCCCCGGCTCGACGGTAATACCAACCACGCTCCAGTGCTGAGGCAATCTTTTGCGCCATTACTTGCGCATTTAGCGTTGGATTTTCAACTTCTTCCACTGACAATCGTGGGTTGAATAATTCAAATTCGTCATTGAGGCGCTTCTGTAGGTCGTTGATTATTTTCCCACGCTTACCAATTACTCTACCTGGCTTTTCCGCTCTTATTTCTACGCTAGTTCCGTTTGGAGTTCGATTGATAGTAAGGCCACCAAAACCTGCGGTTTTTGTGTTATCCATCAGGAATTCCTTGACTAACTGACGTTCGACATTTCTGTTGACAATTGTTCTCAAAATATTCTGTTTACCACTCATAATTTCACCTCAGAATTCATCCTCCAACTCATCATCGACCACATTGAAGTCTTCAAGGAAGATTTCTAGGTTAACTTGGTAGTGATTTGACGGGGTTGCTCTGCCTCTGGCTCTTGGGATGAAACCTCTTCTGATTTGACCCCGGTGAGCGGCAATGTGGGTTATTTCCATTTCTTCTGCATCGATGTCTTCGTATTGATGTCGAGCATTGTCCATGGCACTCTGAATGAGTTTGATGATCGCTCGAGATGCTTTTACTGGATATCTACCTGGCCCGACACCACCCTTTCGGTGACCGACCATCGATGGTCCACTGCGCTTGCGTTTCTTGTTGCCACTACCAAGTCTGTATGGCACCGCTGCAGCTTTTCTCCTGATGTCTGCTCGATCTGAATCAATTCGCAGAACTTCGTTGAGATAGTCAATCGCCCTGCCAGCGGTCATGTTTTTGACCGCTCGGCATACTTCGAAGCAGTGCTTCACATGCATGTCGACATTAACAGCACGCGCTGAAGCAATACGGCTACCTTGGAGTAGTTGAGTGAATCCCTTCTGAGGCAATTGACGCCGCTTGGTTCTTCTATCCATTTGTCTTTGCTTTACCATTTATCACACCTCACTTCAACGCTACGTGCTTTGACGAACGGGTAGCACCTACACCTGGGCCACTATGGGCCACGTTCTTTCTTGTTAGAGCAAATTCACCGAGATAATGGCCAATCATTTCGGGCTTGATATCGATTTCAACAAAGTTTAGTCCGTTGTATATGGCGATTCTCCGACCAACAAATTCTGGCAGTATTGGCATATCTCTACGATGTGTTCGAACGGTCTTTGTGTTGCCTCTGCGCATTCTGGCGAGGAAGTGTTCGTTTTCTACAGACATACCACGGCCAATTGATCTGCGGGCTCTTGATGGTAGAAGTTGTATGATGGAGGTTTCAGAACCTTCTGTGGGCCACAAATCCATCTCTGACAACTCGGTCATGCTGAATCCACGATAGGTGAACTCTTTCTTGACACGACCAGTTGTGGTCGATAGACGCTTTCTTGCCTTTCTTCTACTGGCTTTTGGGGTCATAAATGACTTCTTTTTCTTTCGTCCCATATTATCTCACCTCAAATTTTCTTGCCGCGGCCTCTACCGGTTCTTCGTGGAGCAATGATTCCAACCTTGGCACCTGGTGGTGTACCACGTGCTACTGAATTTGGACCGTGAACTGCTTGATGGTTTCCACCACCGTGCGGGTGGTCTACTGGATTCATCGCTACTCCGCTTACGTGTGGATACAATTTACCGCGAGCCTTAGCTTTGTAATGTGCAGCGCCCGCAGTTCTCAACGGCATCTCGTCGCGACCATGGCCGGCCAAAACACCTATTGTTGCTCGGCAATCAGCAGAGAGTTCCTTCAAGGAGCCTGATGGCATTCTAACACGCACTTTGTTGCCAATGCGCGCTTCAACATAACATGAGTTACCTGCTGACCTTGCTACCTTCCCACCGTCACCCGGTCGCAACTCTAGATTGTTAATCGCAGTACCTTCAGGGATGCTCCCGAGATTGGTTATATTACCCGGTCTTAGCGATACATTTTCGCCGACTGCGACGCTGCTACCGACCGATAGACCTTCTGTAGCAACTACAAGGGTAGTATCTCCATCGGGCAACTTCAGCCTAGCGAGTGGTGCAGTATGAACTGGGCTGTGTATTAACTCTGTTACTTCACCAACTATGCCGTTTTCTTTCGGCATGCGGTTCGAACCAGGGAATCGGTGGCTTGCTACACGGTACCTTGGTGAGGAACCCTTTCTCTGTGCACGTATTCTCTTACCCATTATATCACCTCAGAACGCTCCTAGACGCATTGCTGCATCTTCTGCATCGTAGCCCTCTGCAAGTTTCACTGAGGCATGTTTACCATGCTTGGTGTTTCTTACATTGACTTTCTCAACTTCGACATCAAAGATGGTTTCAACCGCTTTGGCGATATCATTCTTTGATGCGCTTCTTCGAACGATAAACTCTAATCTTTGTTGAGTTGATCTTGCTTCCATGGATTTTTCAGTAAGCCATGGTTGTATGATTATATCGTATGCATTCATAATTATCACCTCAGTTGAGTTCCTCCAACGCTGATTTAGTAAACACTGTCAGGCGTCCAATATCGCCCCCAGGGGCTAGGTCTTCGGCGTTGAGGTCTCTTGCTGCAACAACATCTACACCTGGAAGGTTGCGAGCTGCTTGAGCCAGACCTGACTTCTCCTTGACCACTAGCAAGACAGATTTTGGGGTCTTGTGAACTCGACCTCTCATGGTTGCTTTACCGGCACGAATTTTGCGGCCATTTCTAGCGCGCTGTAAATCGTCACCGAGACCTAATTCATCAAATATTGCCAGAACCTTCCGGGTGGCTGAGCCGTGGTTGAATAACTCAATGTCATACTCTTCTGACTTACCTTCTCTGACTTCGACATAGTTACCGAGAATTATTGGTAGTGTTTCGACTTCATCTGAAACTCTGTGTCCT
>DUJJ01000205.1 GCA_013329865.1 Candidatus Poseidoniaceae archaeon | reverse complement strand
TTGGTCAATCTATTCTTTTGGCTATTGTGGGTGAATATATTACTGGGATTCACCAACCTTATTCCTATGGTTCCGTTTGACGGCGGTCACATGTTCAGGGATATGTTACGGGCGATACTAAAGGGCGCAAAGCACGTCGGAAAAAAATTGAAATTCTGGGATATAAATCCAATGTGGATTGAACATATCTCGAGTAAAGCATCGAATATTTCGTCTCTTGCGTTGTTGGGAATGATTCTATTTATTCTCGTAATTCCTTACTTCTGAGTGTTAGACTCTGCGCCTGCGTAACTCGGCCAGAACATCTCTTTTGTCATCATTTTTACTTACACTATAGTAAGTCGCTGTCGCTTCAACTCGACTCCGTGCTTGAATATGCTCAATGTTCATCGATTGTTCGGTTTGTGAACAAACCAGTGCGATAAACTCGTTGAGCTCCATGCCTGATTCCCAATTGAGATATGGTTTACCATTGCGCGTTAGCGGCAAGGATGGTATGGACGGTGCTAGTCTTCTCAATTGTCCACGTAATGTATCGGTTTTTACGCGAAAAATGCGCCAAGAGTCTCCACGGACGCCCTTCAGTCTATATGCGTAGAGTGGCATTAGAGAAGAACGGTTTCCTTCATACACTAACGAATTATATTGTTCGACAGTCCTTCCAGAAAGGTAGAGTTTTGCATCTTTGGACGATTTTACCTCAATAGGGAAACAGATGTCACCGCGCAGGGCGAGTAAATCACCGGAGCCTTCGATTCCTGAGCCTGCGGCTCTGACAACCAGAAACGGTCGCTTTTCTATCAGTTTCATTCTGGCCTTCTGGAGTTCAGTACAGGATTTAATAATCGAATTTACCCCTTTTCCCAAGCCAGCGAGAACCTGCCGGAGTTCTCTTTCATATTTGCTGCTCACAGGTCTCAATCAATGTCGAGCGTTTTTGATTACTTCGGTAGTCTCTCGGCACATACCCACGGTTTGGCCAGTTTAATGAGATTCGGTAGGTTTGTGATTAACCGTCGTAACGCAGTATCATGGGGCGACTGGCAGTTAGGACTGATAACTTCAGGCTGTCATTCAAATTAATCGAAAAACTGCGCGCTAAATCACTTGACTTCGTGGTAATCGATATCAAAAAGCCAGTCCCAAATGAAGACATTATTTGGTTTGCATCACCAGCAGAAATAATTCAATATCCGTCTGCAGGAAAGCCAATACCGGTAGAAATAGATTCTATCGATACAGCAATTCTATCTGCAATTTATCATTTAACGGGCTCGCAGTCCTCTGTGTCATTAATTATCGGTGTTGACCCAGGTCCTTACCCCGGCATTGCATGGTTGGTTGATGGTGCATTTTGTGGCATTATGCAATTAACCTCAATCAATGAACTGATGCCTAACCTCGTCAAACTACGGAAAATCGCTGCGTTTGACAGTATTACCATTAAAATCGGAGATGGTGCACCATTAATCAGAGACCGAATCATCAATGATTGTGTTTCGAATAATTGGCATATTGAACAAGTAAATGAACACAAAACCTCATCGGGTTTAATTCGTAATAATCATTCGACTTCTGCCTTGAGAATTGCCACGCAAAGCGGTATAAGGATATGGCAATTAAGAGACATTATTCCAACTCAGGGCGAAATCAAATACATACAAGCTGAGAGCAGAAAACAATCAATGGGTGAATTCACCATCTCGCGCAGTGCGGCAATGTTAGTTGCGCAAGGTGATTTGAGTATGGACGACGCCCTTGCCAATCGTAGTGATTATTCTTCAGAAGAGTAGTCTGTTTCCAATTTAGCCTGATACATTTCAGGAGATTCTTGCATGATTTTTTTGATGATTGCCTCAAGACCAACTGGCGCAAATATTATACCACCAATTACCAATGCTAGGAATAGGAAAGATGAACTAGGCACGTATTGGGTACCTGGTGAACTGGGCCCGCTGAGCATTAACTTTACAGTGCCCAACCATGGAATCTCGCCTCCAGCAACACCAACTAACCATGCTTCTCTAACGGGCCCTGCAACCCCGGAACTGCTGTGAACGCCAGAGGACCCATTAACAACAAGACCGCCTTGGTCCACAGAACATTGGTTGTTATCTCCGAGGGTCACAATCCCGCTGTGTTTCGGCTGCCAATTCCACACGACAAGGTATGGTTCAACATTAGCATGGGCAAATCTTTGGCAATCGTAATAACCGGCGCTGTAGCCGTCAAATTTTATTGTAACAGTCTCAGAATCTGTAACATTGGTTCCCGGCACTGACCATGTCAAAACGCATGTTCCCATCTCTCCATCGACATCGCCAACAGCACTATCCCAAGTACCCCCATTTGGACAATGTTCAGAATTATTGGCATTTTCACCAGCCGATCGGTCAGGAGAGGTAGTCTGACTTGGTTCCACTCGTAGAATCGCTCGGTGAATAATAGGGGTCCCAGCATCGCCATTTTTCTGATAAATTATTACATCACCCGCCATACCATGGGTTTCGTAGCCGAAATAGTTGTTATCTTTGGCGCTCGCTTCGGCAAAAGTTACAATATTGTCGTAGGGCGTATCCATAACTAGTATCAGGTCTCCTGCATCGATGCTGCCGACCTCACCATTTTCTTCATGTATCATTGATGAGGATTCCACTACGACCAAAGGTGGCATAGTTCCTGTATGGGCCCATAGACCCAGAACCAGAAAAGCGATCATTGCCACTGCTAGAATCATTTCGCGTAGCAGGTTGTTTAACGGGTGGCTATCAGTCAAACTGGCCCCTCATTTCCGTTTTTTGAGGCCTTTTTCAACCAAGAAATCTTCCCAAGCAACTGCATGGCCGGCACCGAGAATTTTCGCTGCTTCGTCCCCCTCAGATTTGCGCCTTTTCAATTCTGAGGTAGATTCGATTTCTTTGAGTTCTGCCAGCAAGTTAACATAGCCTCTGAGGTTGAGAAATTCTGGTGTTGCGATTATTAAAATCGTGCTAGACACTACTATCATGCCAATGGCTGCTCCGGTAAAATCACCCCATTCGGCGTCGCTTTGCAAGAACATTAATTGGTAGACGCTAGCCATTAGTAGTATCGCTGAGGCACCAAAAGCTGTTGCGCTCAACAAGAGTTGTCTACCGTGCTGCTTAGCCCATAAATCTCCAAAGAACCCCATAATCCCACCATTGCTTGTCCCATGGTATCAGGTTTGAGTTCTTTGATGTTTTGTTTCCAGTGGCCTCTACAAATCCTCAAAAGTGATTGGTATAACCCACCACCGCGGGGGTGGGGAGAGTATGTCTAGTGTATTTTCCCTGCTGCATGACGACCTGCAAAAAGCGCTTACTGCGAGACATTGGCAACCAACTCCGATCCAAAATGCAGCCATTCCAGAAATCATCAAGGGCAACAGCCGTCTCCTAATTGCACCCACTGGCTCAGGTAAGACACTCTCAGCAATATTGCCAATCTTGCATCGGTGCATCTCAGAGGGGTGGCAGCCTTTGTCAGTGCTTTACATAACTCCCCTTCGGGCTCTGAATCGGGACGTCGATCGAAGGTTGCAAGAGATTGCTGACTCAGTCGGACTACGAGTCGGTTTAAGACACGGTGATACCACTCAATCAGAGCGGTCAAAGCAAGTAAGGCGACCGCCTCATATTCTGGTTACCACACCGGAAACATTTCAACTAATGTTCACCGGTAAAAACCTTCGAAAACTGCTCACTACGGTTAAAGCAGTAATTGTTGATGAGGTGCATGACCTTGCCGCAAGTGAACGAGGCTGGCAACTCTCTGTCGGGTTAGCAAGGATGGAGGCACTTTCAGGGCAAAAAGTTCAGCGCATCGGATTATCGGCAACCGTTGGTAATCCACAACAGGTTGCTGAATGGTTAGCGGAAGACGGCGAAGCGATTATTGAAACTGGTAAGCGGGTTACGGAGATAGTCGTCGAGACAGAATTTCCCACAACAGAGGATGAGACAGGAGGTATTGAGTACGCGATACCATCGAGGGCGCACGCGATTTTCCGACAGGTAATATCAATAATCGAAAATGATGCACCATGTCTATTATTTGTCAATAGTAGAAGTGATGCCGAGACGATTGCCAACCGGCTGCAGAAAATGGCACCTGGGCTGGAAATAGGCGTACATCACGGGTCTTTAGCTACTAAGACAAGAATTGAGATGGAAGACGGTTTACGGTCAGGTAAAGTTGCTGGCCTTGTTTGTACCTCAAGTCTTGAGTTAGGCATTGATATTGGGCTAATCAACCGGATAATCCAAATCAAGAGCCCGCGTTCTGTAGACCGATTGCTACAGCGAGTAGGTCGCGCAGACCATCGGCTAGGTGGTATTGGCCGGGGTAATATTTTCGCTTGGGACTGCGATGAGTTATCCGAAGCCGCAGTTATTGCTCAACGAGCAATGCGTGGTGAAATAGAGCCAGTTATCTGGCGCGATAATCCGCGTAGCGTTGCGGTCAA
>DUJJ01000076.1 GCA_013329865.1 Candidatus Poseidoniaceae archaeon | reverse complement strand
ATCAGGGCAATTATGCCACCTTCCTTCATTTTGTCTTTCCAAAACGGGTTTCGATTAAACACTCGACCAAGAAATAGGATAATTGGGAAGGCCAGCATTGGAAGCAAAACGATCAGTGGCGCAAATTGCATGAATTCGCTGTCAACATAAGTTGCCTTACTGGTTCCTGCCATCACGTCACCTCAGTTCCTCAAGACATCTACATCGTCCAACGAAATCGTCTCATGCTTACCATACATAGCCAGGAAGATTGCTAGTCCAATCGCTACTTCGCTTGCTGCGATGGCAATTGCAAAGATTGTGTATACCCAACCAGTTGGGTCACCATGGTGAACTGCGGCCGCCGCAAATTGCATGTTAGCCGCATTGAGCATCAGCTCAATGCACATTAGAACAATTATTGCGTTCTTTCTAGTAAATGCGCCACCTAAGCCGATAATGAACAAAATTGCAGAAAGGGCGGAGACCCATGCTGGGTCAATCACTCTTCTTCACCTCCAAATTCCCACAGGAGGTTCTCTCGCCTCTCATCACGAATTAGATATGCGGCTCCAATCATTGACGTTGCCATCAACGCCCCGACAAATAATAACGGTAAAGCCCAGTCATTCAGCAGTGAATCTGCCAGACCATTAGTAGTTGGCTGCTCATCACTGGAGTCGGCCCATACTGCCTCAGCACTGAGCACGGAAATTAGGATCATGGCCAAGGCGAGCAAGCCAATACGTGTTACTAGGGAAACGAACTTCATTCGAAATCCTCCTCGAGTATTTGCCGCCTAGTCAGCATTATGCCAAACAGCACGACAAGTCCAACACTGGCTAAATAAACCAAAATCTGAATAGCTGCTAGAAATTCTGCACCGAGTAGAATGAAAATTCCCGATACCGCCATGAAACAGAAAATTAGGGAAAGCATCGAGTGAGCAACCCTCTGAGCTAAGATTAAGCCGAGTGCACCGCCGATGGTAATTGTTGCAAATAAGAAAAATACCCCTGCTTCGACGATACCGGCAATATCCATCTCACGCACCATCCTCTGCAGCGGCTTTCGCCTTTGCTGCTTTCCTAGCGCGTTTATCTTTTTCCTTATTTGCCCGTTTGGCTAATTCTGCATCGACTGCTTCTTGGTGCACTGAAGGTAGAACTCTAGTTCTACTGGCATCAAACCACAAATCTTGACGAGTGAAACCGGACATGCCATCGTATTCGTTGGTCATGAAGAATGAGGTAAACCCACAGGCCTCCATGCACAAACCGCAAAACATGCACCGTCCGAGGTCTATTCTGCCTGAAACTATTTGATCATCGGCCACAAATAAGGCAGATTGGTCAATGTCTTGCTCCATTCCTGAATCGTTCCAGCGAACCGTAGCAGTGCCCCCTGACAGGTCTAATACCTCTGCAAATCGCCATTGGTCGGGGGTGTCGGCGTGAGCAGTGACGTGATTGAAATCATCAAGCGTGTCGGCAACCTCTGGAATTAGTTGTGCTGCGTAGCCGCCGATTTCTAATTCGGCACCCAAACCACCGTGTTCTCCGTCTGCACCGTCTAATACATCCACGCGCAACTCTGTTGTCATATGCAAACAATCGTTTGGACAAGCAGTCACACAGAGTTTACACGCAGTACAGGTCTCCCAAATTACTCCTATTCTGCCATTGTAATTACCCGGAACGAACAGCCATGGCTCCATATCCTCCAGCCTCTCGTAGGGATATTGCACTGTTTGCGGTTTCCACAAGGTGGGGAACAAATCTGAGGTTACTCGGTCAGGAGCAAATTCTTGTTGACTGATATCGTTGAAACTCGTGTTCTTGCTCGCTCTTGCCTTTGAGCCATCATCAAGGAATTCTGGGTGGCTGGTATTATGATAGCCCATGCCTAATCGCTTACCAAACAACTTACCGAAGATTGGGAAAGTCCTCAGCGCGGTGATTAAGGTAATCTTGAATGGATACCAAAATAGATTTCTAAAATTCGGCTTTGCATGGGGATGCATTGGCATATTTTCACCTCACTCCTGCCCCGGGACATAAGTTCCCGCAGGCTTTTCTGTATACACATGGAACATACGCTCGGTATTACCACTTTTATCTTCATCATTGAGGAATAACACGAATATACCCAACCAAATCGCTGTGGTGATAATTGGAACGAACATGGGTATGCCCATTGCATTCCAAGCCCAGCCACCAGCTGCGGTATCTTTCATAGCCGTTGGGTCAAACAGGTAAAGTCGGTAGATTCCAGCAAGCACAACTTGTAGCACTGCGAGAGGTAGCAAAATACGCCAGCCAAATTCTAAGATTTGATCGGTTCTTATCCTCGCCAGTGAGAACCTTGCCCAGACGAATACCAACAGGAATACCAACCAGGATTTCAACAATACTACTATGGCACCTGGAATCAGTAAGTAAAGGTCACCGAGCAATGGAATTTGGCTAATCAATCCTTGGAATGGAAGGTGCCAGCCACCGAGGAAGAAGTGAGTGAACAGGAAACAAGCCGCATAGGTCCTGATGTATTCTGCCATAAACAGCATACCAAATCTCATGCCACCATATTCAGTCCACCATCCTTCAACTAGTTCGGCTTCCGCTTCCGGCATATCGAAAGGCACTCGTTCTACTTCAGCGATCATTGTCAGGAGGAACAAACCTGCACCAAGTGGCATCAGGAATAGGTTCCACGCACCTGCTGAATGTTGGAAGTGAATACTTTCGATGATGTTGAATGTCCCGGTAAGGATTGCAACCGAGAGGAGGGTAAGTAATAGCGGGATTTCGTAGGCTGTCAACTGTGCTGCAGATCTGATACCGCCGATGAGCGTATACTTGTTGTTTGATGACCAACCAGCAAAGAAGACGCCGATAGGAGCAATGCCAAAGATTGCGATAGCGTATAGTATCGACAAGTCTGGGTTGGTTGCATACATACCGCTAGACAGTGGAATAATGCCGAGAATAAGTAATGTTGAGGAGACGATTAGGAATGGTGATACCTCGAAGATTAGCCGGTCAGCGCGCTGAGGTACCATGTGTTCCTTGACCAAGAATTTCATGCCATCTGCGACATTCTGGAAAAAGCCTGGGAAGATTGAGTATCCCATCCAAGAACGGTTATTGACTCTATCAACCGTCGCAAAAGTTTCGTCACGGTTGCCAAAACGGTTGTTTAGCCACTTGTTCAAGCCGCCAATTGGCTTGCCAAGCCCGAACGGCAGCATATTCCACCACTCTCCGGCAGTAACACCGTTTTCACCTACCCACAGGGAACGTAGGGCGGTCGTCGCACCACGTCTATCATTCATACGTGCTACAGCCTTACGCTCAATCCACAGAATAGCAAATTGCGAGAAGAATAACATCAAGAATACAATGTTGACCGCTGCAAAGGTTGCAGCACCAAAGGCAATGGAATTAGCGCTTTCTTCTAGCGGTGTACCCTCAAGAAGTGGTGGAATCAAATCATCAAAGGTAGAGAAAATCAAACCTCTAAGATCGTATTTGTCGTCCATGATTTCACCTCAGCGATCTGTCTCTCCGATGCATGGATCAAAGCTACCCATTATCGCTGGAATATCAGCAACTTTGTAGCCAATCATCGTTTTAGCAACGAATGGAATTGTAATGAACATCGGCGACCTAATCGATAACCTGTATGGCTTTTTACCTCTACCTTCACCACCGCCTTGGACATAAAACTGCGAGGCCCCTCTGGTGCACTCATAGTTGCTAAACCCTGATGCACCTTCTGGTGCTCTGGTTGGCGCCTTGGTTAAAATCATCTTATCACCGTTTGAATAGTGAGTGTTTTTACCGCCCGGTATTTTCTCGATTGCATCGAGCAACATGCGGCATGACTGGCGCATTTCTTCAATTCTTACTCGATATCGGTCATAGCAGTCTGCGCCCTTTACTGAAGTTGGCTTTTCTACTGCAGGTTCCCAATCTACCTCATCATACACTGAGTAGGGGTGAGCCCAGCGGATGTCATAGTTTACTCCAGCGGCTCGCACATTTGGTCCTGATACCCCTGCTTCTACCATTTCCTCAGCGTTAGCGTAACCAACTCCTTGAAGTCTTACCAGCCAAATGGTTGACTCGTCTAGCATCATTTCGTATTCTTCGATACGCTTCTCGAAAAGTTTGACTTTAGCAATCATGCGATCGCCAAAGCCGATTGGTATATCTCGCTTGACGCCGCCTATTCTGGGGTAGTTGTAGTGCATTCTTGAGCCGCCCAACTCCTGTAACAAATCAAGGAACATCTCTCGGTCACGCATACACCACGTCATCAGCGTTAGGTTGCCAATATCGGGGCCGAATGCTCCAAGCCACATTAGATGGCTGGCTAATCGCTGTAATTCTGCGGCAATTAGGCGGATGTATTCGGCTCTCTCAGGCACGTCTGCTTCTAGCAGGTCCTCTGCAGCGTAGATGTATGAGTTAGCCCAAGTCATTGCGCTTACGTAACACAGTCGGTCACAATATGGAGTGACTTGGGTAAAATCTCGGGCTTCACAAATTTTTTCCACACCACGATGAATGTAGCCCAACTCGGCCTCAGTATCAACAACGGTTTCCCCATCGACCTTGACCCTAAGCGTCCAAAGACCGTGCGTCATTGGGTGCTGAGGACCCATAGTAATCCACATCTGCGCCATTTTTGTCCCTCACTTTACGCGGCCTTCATCTGCCGGTTTTCTACCGAAACCTTGTGCATCATCATACATTTCATTAAAATCGTGATAGCGAATCTTGTGCTGTTTTTGCAGCGGGTGGAATCCATCAGGACTGTCATGCGGATTTAGAACTCTGAACATGTTTTCATGACCTTCGAAATTTATGCCGACTAGGTCCCAGGTTTCTTTTTCATTCCAATCCGCACCAACCCAAACATGTTGAACGGTAGGCACTGAAGGGGTGTCATTGTTGGGGAGATTGATGATTACTTCAAATTCCACGGGAACCTGTGCGCCGAGCATTTTCTCAGCAACAAATACGGTGTTAGTGTCCGGTATTTGGTTTACAATTGGTTGCCGAAGCAGGTGGTAGACAACCTCCCAACCACGCTCAGCGCCACCTTCTGGATAGTGGGTTCCAGTAACCATGGAGCAATAGTTGACCCCAATTTCGAACTTCATCCACTTGGCTAGAGCTTGCCAATGCTGGGGAGGAGCGGTTACCCGCACAAACGAATATTTCTTAGCATTTGAATGTTGGATGATATCGGCATTAATTCCGCTACCACTGAAGCGGTCATTTATCGCATCAGCGCATTCAGTTACCGCAATTGCATTTTGCTCTAGAGTGATTTTCATACCCATTACTCGTCACCTACAATTATTGGTTTTTCTGAGTCTCTTCCAGAGCTTGGCGCACCACCAATTCTGATAATCTTCTCACGGAGCAGACCAAAGCCGTCGATTAGGGCTTCGGGTCTTGGCGGGCAGCCTGGAATGTATACGTCGACAGGAATCACGGTATCAACTCCTTCTAAGATGTTGTAAGATTGGAAATAAGGTCCACCGGAAATCGCACACTCGCCCATCGCAATGCAATACTTCGGCTCGGGCATTTGTTCCCACAGCCTGACTATTTTATCAGCGAACTTCTTTGAAATTGGTCCATTTACCAGCAGGACATCCGATTGCCTAGGAGATGACCGGAACAATACTCCGAACCTATCACCGTCAAATCTCGGTGTTGCCGCTGCAGCCATTTCAATGGCACAGCACTTGATACCCAGGTGGAGTGTGAATAGTGATTTACGACCAGCCCAATTGAAGAAGCGACCGGCTAGAACACTCAAGAACTGCTTGATTCTGGTCACTTTGAGGGCTTCATCGGTCACTCCACCGACCATTTCAACGAGCGCGCGACTGTTGAACGCTGCAAAATTCTCTCCAGTATCTGCCATCGGCCCCACCTCAGATGTATATTCTCCCTCGTTTCCTAAAAACATACCAAACGCCAAGCGACATTATCGCGAAGTAGCCGCACAGAACCAATAGCGCATCTTTGGCCTGAGCAACGGCTCCAGCGCGCTCACCCGCGGCGATGTCTTGGGCTGTCGCATCAGAGGCAACCATGCCGCCAAGGACGAGGAACATGAAAGCCACATCAAAAACTAGGAATATGATTGCATACCAGTAATACTGGAAA